>JBEKRA010000460.1:0-2294 GCA_049519195.1 Verrucomicrobiota bacterium | reverse complement strand
TATCGACCACTGGCTGACCCCACAGGATCCCGCTGCCAGCGTAATCCACGTCGTCGACGCCACCTACGGCCTGGCCTGCAAAGACTTCGTGCCGCCGTCCGGCCGGCCCAATCTGGTGCAGATCGGTAATGCCACGGCGGCGCTGACGAGCGCCTGCGACAAAGCCAGCACGACCTGCATGTTTGCGGTCGACGCGGTCCAAATCGGCGATCCCGCCAACGGCTGCGGCAAGGATTTCGTCGCCAATTGGCGCTGCGGCAGCGACCAAAAGGTCCATCAGTTCTATCTGCCCCCGGAAGCGAGCGGCCGATCGGCGCTGCTCAGCTGTCCGGCACCGTGACGGTGGGCGTTCGTCGTGGCGCTAGCTGTGCGCGAATATTTAGCCATGCCGGACGTTCGATGAAGCCCATAGGATACAAGATTGATTAGCAGCTTTCATGGACACGATTCCTGCACTTTGGGATTGCAGCAGCGTAACTCCGAGTCGGGCGCCACCGTACCGGCAGTCGTCCCTGTCAGCGTTGCCGTCGAATGAACCGCCGGGCGGGCGCCTCTATGAAAGTATAGCTGCCATAGGCGACGACGATGGTCAGACCGCAAATGGCTACGACCCGCAGCGCGGACGCAAAGTAGTGCAACGTAATCGGAATTGCGCCGGTAAACATGTTGCCGAGCATGATGATGACGAAGAATGACCAGATGTAGATCGAGTAGCTGATTTCGCCGAGGAAAAGCATTCCCGGCGACGACAATGCGTGGCTCAGCCAACTCTTGTGCACGCACACGTGCAGCATCATGGGTGCGATTGCCAGAACGTAAAGAAAATTCGGCACAAGATTTTCCAGCGGCGCCCAAGGTGTCAAAGAGGCCAGCCCGACGATACAGATCCACAATAGGCCGGCCGGCAATATGACCGACGGCAATTGGCCGGCACGCATCCTGTAGGCTTGCGCCATCAGCATTCCGGAGACGAAATCCAGAACACGCAAATATGGCGCGAGGTAATTCGACCATTCCCACGGATCGCCGCTGACCTTATTGCCGTGCCAGAACCAATCCGCCGTGAACGCGGTGATTGGAATGCGCCACAGCCCAAAGGCAAGACTGAGTCCGCCGATTGCGGCGATGCTCAAGGCTACGAAAACCGCCACCGGCTTGCCGAGCCTGACGACGACCATTGTCAACGGAATGAACGCAACATAAAAGAACCACTCGGTGCTAATCGACCATGTCGGCGGGAATATCGCGTACTCCACGTTGAACCACGACTGGGTCATGGTCAGATAGGAAATCATTATCCATCCGGGGAAGGGCACTGGAATTAAAGGTATCGAGCAGAGGATTGCTACTGCATAGAGTGGGTAGAGCCGAGCAAAACGAGCGACAAAAAATCGCGAGATGGCGGTCTTCAGCGGTTCGGACCGGAACAAATCCGCGTAGTTGTAGTGGATGACAAATCCGCTTAGCACGAAAAACAGCGACATGCCGAAATATGCAAATCGCGCCGCAAACGGATGCAGCATCGGTTGGTAGTAAAACGAGGCATCCAAGGCATGACCGAACAGCACAGAACACGCGGCGACGCCGCGCGCGCCGGTAAGGCTTGGTATGTCGTCGCGTCGGGCCATTGAAACCACGCACTCCAAACGGCACTCTAGGTGAAATCGTCGGCTGCCATAAGGTCGGCATCCTCGGCCTCGCCCCTTTGCTATTGAAGGCCGCCGGCGAACGGCCCGCGATGCCGCGCAGGCCATCGAGCGACGGAATGTAGCGGTCATGCGGTGTGGCGCTAGTGTCGCTCGGATTATGCGGGTCGCTCATCATCCAGAACCGGGCAGGACGCGTTGGCGGCCGTTCCAACGCGCAATCGAAAAGGATCGCAATCGTAGGCATTTCCCCTTTTTCTTGGAAGCCCATGCGACGAAAACGCGCCGGTGACACCGATGCACCGTAACGCCGCATTTGATGTCCGGAGCCCTTGAGGCCTCCCGGCAAAGCTGCCAAAAGGGCCGCCTCCCGGCAAAACGGCAGTCATCGGGCCAAGGCACGTTCCTTTGTCAATCCAGGACGCGACATCACGCCCGCAGACCCATCGCCACTGGCTGGCGCTGGGATTCTCCTTCGCGCTCACTGCCGTCACGCTGTTTTTCGTGTTCCGCGGCATCGACCGCCAGGCCTTTGCGCGCCTGCTGGCGACCCAGGACCGCGGCTGGCTCGCGGTCGCCGCGATTTTCTTTCTCATGCAGATCTTTCTTGGCGGCGAGCGCTGGCGCACGATCCTCTGCGCCTTGATG
>JBEKRA010000459.1:0-2296 GCA_049519195.1 Verrucomicrobiota bacterium | reverse complement strand
TGATGAAGCTCGAAAAAAAATCGCCCTGCAAGGTCAACCTGCTGCTGAACATCCTCGGCAAACGGGCCGACGGCTTTCACGAACTCGAAACCGTCATGCAGCCGGTGAGCCTGTTTGACGAAATCCATTTTGAGCGCGGCGGAAACGGAATCCAACTCGCCTGCAACGACCCGGCCCTGCCGGTTGACTCAAAAAATCTCGTTCACCGCGCTGCGGCAATTTTTTTGTCGGCGGCGAAAATTTCAGGCGGCGTGAAAATCCGGCTGGAGAAAAAAATCCCGCTGGCCGCCGGTCTTGGCGGCGGCAGCGGCAACGCCGCGACGACGATGCTCGCGCTGAACGAATTGTTTGACCAGCCGCTTTCCGCCGCAAAACTGCGCGGACTCGCCGCCAAGATCGGATCGGACATTCCATTTTTCCTACAGGACAAACCGGCGCTGGCCACCGGGCGCGGCGAGAAAATCCAGCCGCTCGAACCTTTTCCGGCGCTGCGCGGCAGGGCATTTTTGCTGATTCATCCCGGCTTCGGCATCTCGACGCCGTGGGCTTACCAGATGCTCGCGCATTTTCCGGACGCGCTGAATGGCCGGCCGGGCCGCGCGCAAAAATTGATTTCCAAACTTCAAACCGGCGATTTGCCCGCCGCCAGCGCCGAATTTTATAATTCGCTCGAAGCGCCAGCGCTGGACAAATTTCCAGTGCTGGCTCTTTACCAGGAATTTTTGCGGGAGAACGGCGCGCTGGCCGAGCTCATGTCCGGCAGCGGCTCGACGACGTTTGCCATCGTCGAAAGTGTTCCTTCAGGCGAATCGCTGGCGGAAAAATTCAAATCGAAGTTCGGAGACAATTGCTGGACGGCGGTGGTGGCGGTGTGATTTTGGGCAACATCCAACATCCAACACTGAACATCCAATGTCGGCGATTTGGATGTTCAATGTTGGATGTTGGATGTTGGATGTTCCCGCTTTTTGAATCGTTGCAGCGCGAACTCCGTCATTTCCTTCGCCGCCGGAATTTTGAACGCCATCGCCACCAGCCAGTAAACCAATCCCGCGATTCCCGCCGGCGCGAACACCGCGCCGATTTTCAGCGCGAGTGTCTGGTGGCCGAGCGAGTTTTCCCAAAACCGCCAGCCAGCCCACGCGAGCAATCCGGCCAGCACGCCCGCCACGGCCAGCGGCAGGAAAGTCGCGCGCAACGGTTCCATCTCCAGTTTGCCCATTTTTTTGCGCAGCGCAAAAGTCAGCAGGCCGACATTGCAGATTGAAGTCACGGTGTTCGCGATGCCGAGGCCGCCCTGCTTCAGCGGCACCACGAGGATTGCGGCCAGGATGAAATTCATCACCAGGCAGGCGATGCTGGTTTTCATCGGCGTCTGGGTGTCGCCGAGCGCGAAAAACGCCCGCGCCAGGATGTTGACCGATGAAAACGCGACCAGCCCCGGCGCGAGGCATATGAGCGCCAATGTCGCGCGATCGGTGGAGTCGGCGGTGAATTTGCCGTGCTCGAAAATCAGCCGCACAATCGGATGAGCCAGCACGACGAGCAAAACCGCCGCGATCAAATTCAAAAAGAGCAGCGTGCCAAGTCCGTGCCGCAGCGTGCCGCGAAATTCGGAATATTTTTTCTCCGCCGCCAGGCTGGAGAGCGTCGGCAGCAGATACGTCGCCAGCGAAATGCCGAACATGCCCTGCGGCAGTTCCATCAGCCGCACGGCGTAATTAAACGACGCGACGATCTGCGGGTTGACCCAGAACGCGATGGCCAGCACCAGTGTCACGTTGATTTGAAACGCCGCCACGCCGATGGCACCGGGAATCATCTTGCAAACCACGCGCCGCACGGTTTCATCGCGCCACGGCGAAACCCAGCGGTAGCGGAAGCCGTCGCGCCAGAGCGTCGGCAGTTGAAACGCGGCTTGCGCCACGCCCGCCGCCAGCACGCCGATGGCCAGAGCGAAGATTTGATGCGGCAGCCGTTCCTCTTTCGGAAATTGCAATCCCATCGTGGGTGCGAGAAACAAAACTGACGCAATCATCACCACGTTGAGCATCGTCGCGCCCATCGCCGGGATGAAGAAATGGCCGCGCGCGTTCAACATGCCCATCATCGCCGCCGCGAGGCAGACGAGGATCATGTAGGGAAACATCACGCGCAGCAGCCGCAGCATCAGCTCGGTGCTCGCCTCGAATTGATGCACGGCCAGCGCGAGCGAAAGCCCGATCATCACCAGCGCCACGACCACGCTGGCGGCGACAATCAGGCCGGAAATCACCGCGTTGGCCGCGCGCCACAT
>JBEKRA010000458.1:0-2297 GCA_049519195.1 Verrucomicrobiota bacterium | reverse complement strand
GCCCGTCGTGCCAGCAGGCCATCGTCGTGCCGCAGTCGCCGCACTCTGCTGCCGCGCCACCCGCCAAGCCACCGACACCACAAGCACCGCGGGCAGCATATGCTGCACCGCCGCCACCCGTTCCGCCGCCGTCGGCCCCTTCGGCAAAATTTAGCACCGTGGTTCCTGTAACTGGCAAGCGATTTGCCGGCGCGCCCAGCATGAACGGCGCCCCGCCGCCCAAGCCGAAATCGAAGGCGTTGCGAAATGTTTTGATCATCACCGCCTCAATCGTGGTGCTGGCCGGGCTTGGCGCGGGCGGCTGGTTTGCCTTCACCAAATTCAAGGCACATCAGGCGGCGCAGGCGGCAAAGAAGCCAAATCCCGCGGCGCAGGTGACCGCACCCACCTCGGCTGCAACCGTTCAGGCATTGAGCATTTTAACCAAGGTGCATTCGGCTTACACGAATTTGACCAGCGCAAAAGAAGACGGCACGGTCACCTTGTTTCTCGACTTGTCGAACCTGACGTTCGCCGACTTGAATCCGGATGCGCCGGTCAATACGAAGAACCCCAACCGCCGTCCGCAGGGCATGCCGCGGATGATCACGAACACAACCGAGTTTTCGGTCAAGCGCGCGCAGTCAAACTGGTTTTACTTTGCCGGGGAAGCGGTGTCAAAAATTGATCGTATGCCCCTGACCAACACCATCGCCATGTGGTCAGCCGACAAAGGCACATTCATGTTCACGGATACCCGTCAAGGCGGGATGTCAACGACATCATATCAGCAGCTTGCCGATGCCGGGTCGGTGAACAACGCGTCGCAGCAAGTGACGGAGCAAGCCAGGAACATGCAGAAGCTTTTTGGCGATCCGGCCCAACTGGCAAAAATAATCAAAGATTTGGGGCAAACCGAGGATGAACCGGTGAACGGGCATGATTGCTACACCCTCACCGCCAAAGTGCTTGGACAGAAAGTGAAAATCTGGGTGGACAAATCCACTTGCCTGATTTCGCAATCGCAAATCACGCTCGGCGGGACCATCAGCGACGCCGACATTGACGACGCCTTCTCGCTGTTCGCCGCCGGCATCACCAACGTGCCGCCCCAGCAACTGGACATGATCAAGACGCAGGTCAAAAAATACACGCCGGCGATGACGAAAATCCGCGGCACCATCACCTCCACCACCAAGAATCTTGAAGTCAATCCGACGCTTTCCGCCGACGATTTCAGTTATCCCGTTCCCAAAGGCGTCCGATTGATCCGCATGCCGGGCGTCGCGCCCGCGAACGCGGCGGCGCCTGCCTCGTCCAGGGAGGCCAACCAGCGCAACGCCTGCATCAACAACCTCCGCCAGATTGACGGGGCGAAAAATGAATTTGCCTTGGAAAAACGCAAGGCAATTGGAGCTGCCGTTACGGAGGCCGACATCAAGCCCTACATCAAACTGGATGCAAGCGGGAATCTTCCCAAATGTCCGGCCGGCGGCAAATACGCCATTGGCAAAGTCGGCGAACTTCCGACCTGCTCCATTTCCGGCCACGCGCTTCCGTAAAAAATCGTTGGCTCTCGCCGGTGGCATCTTGAAACTTGGAGGCAGAGCGCGAGTTGTCCCAACTCGCAGCAGACCCGCACCTTCCAGCCGCTGCGGATTGGGGACAATCCGCGCTCCGCGCCAAATTAGGACACTACCCGCTCGCCAGGTGAATGGCGGTTTGCTAAATTTTCCGCATGGGACGCCAATGGCTCCACGCAAAACGCCTAGTCGCCGGCCTTAAAAAAGGCCGCACGACCGGCAAACTCGTCCGCGAAATCTCCGTCGCCGCCAAAATGGGCGGGCCGGACCCGGACATGAACCCGCGCCTTTTCACCGCCGTCGAAAAGGCGAAGAAGGAAAGCGTGACGCGCGACACAATCGAGCGCGCCATCAACAAGGGCGCGGGCATCGGCGGCGAAAAGCTCGTGATGGAGCACGTCGTGTTCGAGGGTTACGCGCCGCACAAGGTGCCGGTCATCGTCGAGATTTACACCGACAACGTGAACCGCACCGCGCCGGAAATCCGCGTGCTGTTCAAGCGGGGCCAGCTCGGCACGACCGGCAGCAACAAATTTTTGTTCGACCACGTCGGCCTCGTCGAGGCGCATCATCCCGACGCCGGCATTGACCGCGAAACCGCCGCCATCGAGGCGGGCGCGAACGAGGTCGAGACGCTGACGGGCGAACAAAACGACGACATTCCTGAAGGCGCGGAGGGCGCGAAATTCATTTGCGACCGCGCGGCTGTCCACGCCGTTTCAAAATGGCTTTCGT
>JBEKRA010000457.1:0-2298 GCA_049519195.1 Verrucomicrobiota bacterium | reverse complement strand
CCGTAATGGCAAACGCTCCCATCAACATCATGCCGCTGTTTGTCCGCGCCGGTTCCATCGTGCCGCTCGGCCCGGTGGTGCAATACGCGATGGAGAAGCCGGCGGATCCGCTTGAGCTTCGCGTTTATCGCGGCGCGGATGGCAAGTTCACGCTCTACGAGGACGAGGGCGATAATTACGATTATGAAAAGGGCAAATATGCCACGATTCCGATTTTCTGGAACGATGCCAGGAACACCTTGGAAATTGGAAAACGCCAAGGCAGCTTCCCGGGAATGTTAAAAGAACGCACCTTCCAAGTCGTATTCGTCTCGCCCGGCCATGGGACGGGCATGGAGGCGGAATCACATGCGGACACGGTCATTCACTATACCGGCAAGGCGGTGACAGTCAGCAGCAAGAAATAGGGGGAACATTTCGTATTGAGTAAGAAGAACAAAACACGAATGCTAATCGGACAAAGAAAGAAATATTGATGCTATGAAAAAAATGAAACTGAGAGTGCTCGCTTTGGCGGGTTTGTTCGTGTTCAGCTTGAATGCCACGGCTGCGGAATCGGCTCAGGCGACAGCCAAGTCGGTTGAAGTGAAATTCAATTCTCCAGATGGCAAGGTCGTCGTTGCGGTGACGGATGCCGGCGGGTTGAGTTACGCCGTCACTTTTGATGGCCGCGAAGTGGTGGCCAAGTCGCGCTTTGGCATCGTCGCAGACGGCGTGGATCTCGGCGCGGATGCCAAACTGGGCAAAAATTCATCACGCAAAATCAGTGAGTCGTATGCCATGTTCGGCGGTCATTCCGAGGCGAAAGACAATTGCCGCGAAACCACCATCGCCGTCCGAGCTGCCGGCGAAGCTTACGAACTCGACGTGCGCGCCTACAACGATGGCGTGGCATTGCGCGCGCGTCTGGCGGCAAAGCCCGGACGGAAAATCAACGGCGAAGCGACGGAATGGAAAATGACCGGCAATCCGATGGCGTGGTTTCAGACGGATCCTGTCAATTACGAGGGAATTTTCCAGAACAGCCGGCTGCAGGATTTGTCGGCGGGCAAAAAAATTCCCATGCCGATCACATTCACGCTGCCGGGCGGCGGCTATGCGCTCGTGACGGAAGCGGATCTTTTGAATTACACCGACCTCGCTGTGCAGATTGCTGATGATCATTCATTGCGCGCGTATTTTCATACGCCGTCCGATCGCAACGGTTGGACCACTGATGACGCCGTGGTTCAGCCGTGGCGGGTCACGTTGCTGGCGCGCGATCTCAACGCGCTCGTCAACAGCGACCTCATTCGCAATCTCTGCCCAGCCGCGCCGCCGGAACTTGCCAAGGCCAAATGGATTCAGCCCGGCCGTTCCTCGTGGCAATGGTGGTCGAGCGGCGGGCCGATCTACTCCGAGCAGCATCAATGGGTGGATTGGACGAAACAACTCGGCTTCGAGTATTACCTCGTGGACGAGGGTTGGAAAGGCTGGAAGGCAGACGGCAAGGACAACTGGGACTGTCTCCGCGAGGTCTGCGATTATGCCAAAACACAAGGTGTTAAAATCTGGCTCTGGGTTAACAGCAACGAAGTTCCCAATGCCGCGCGGCGGACGAACATTCTCGATCATGCGGTCGCCGCAGGCGCGGTCGGGGTGAAAATTGATTTCCAGCCGGAAGCCAACGTGCGTTGGGTCAATTGGTATGACGAGACGTTGCGCGACGCCGCGGCAAGGCACTTGATGATTGATTTTCACGGCGCGAACAAGCCGATTGGCCGCGAACGCACCTGGCCCAATGAAGTCACCCGCGAATCCATCCGCGGCCACGAGTATCATATTCTGCGTTACCGCCGCACACTGCCGCCGTCGCACGACACCATCCTGCCATTCACGCGCTTCGTGCTCGGGCCGGGCGATTACACGCCGACGGTTTTCAATCCCAAGGAACTGCGAGGTTTTACCTGGCCGCGCGAATTGGCGCAGGCGATTGTTTTCACCTCGCCATTCCTCTGCTACGCCGACCATCCGACGAATTATCTGAACAATCCCGCGATGGACGTGATGAGAGCGATTCCTCCGGTCTGGGATGAAACCATCGTCCTGCCCGGCAGTGAAATCGGCAAATGCGCCGCGTTTGCCCGCCGCAGCGGCAAGCAGTGGTTCATCGGCGTCATCAACGGCGGTGAAGCCACAACGCTGGATCTGCCGTTGAATTTCCTCGGCCGCGGCAATTACCAGATGATCCAAATTTTCGACGCGCCGGACCAGGTAGATTTCTGTATTGGGTAGTTTATTTAATGATTTTTCTGGTTG
>JBEKRA010000456.1:0-2298 GCA_049519195.1 Verrucomicrobiota bacterium | reverse complement strand
ACCTACCAGGGTTGCCTTGCCGAGGGCGGCGCGCCCGCCAACGGCAATTACGACTTCTGGTTCAAGCTCTACAATGCTCCTGCGTCCGGCACGCAGCAGGGCGGCACCGTCATCACGAACGCCATGCCCGTCACCAACGGCCTGTTCACCATCACCCTGGACTTCGGGGCGGTGTTCCCCGGCAGCCCCCGCTGGCTGGAGATTTATGTCCATAACAGCACGAACGCCCCCGAAGCCGGGTGGGTTTTGCTCGATCCACGTCAGCCGCTCACGCCCGCGCCGTATGCGCTCTACGCCCCGAACGCCGGCGTGGCGGCGACCGCGACCAGCGTGAATGGTGGCGGAGTGCTCCCGGTTTCGTTCAGCACGCCCGCCTTGCCCGAGCCGGGGCAGATTCTCGCCTACGACGGCAGCTCGCTGATGTGGACCAACCCCGGCACGATCCTGCCCGCCTGGCTGCTGGGTGGCAACGCCGGCACCACGGCCGGCATGAATTTTCTCGGCACAACCGACAACCAGCCGCTGGAATTGAAAGTGAATTCGCAGCGGGTCCTGCGCTTGGAACCTAAAATCAATGCGGCGCCAAATATCATCGGCGGTTCTCTCATCAACGGGGTGGCTGCCGGGGTCAGTGCGGCCACCATCAGCGGTGGCGGCTCGACTGATTATGAATATTCCGGCATGCCCGCAACCAACAGCATCGCCTCGGATAGTGGCACGATTGGCGGCGGCGTGGGGAACAGCATCTTGGCTAATGCACAGGAGTCCACCATCGGCGGCGGCTTCAGAAACTCCATCATGGATATTGCCAATGACTCCACCATCAGCGGGGGCGCTTTGAACACAATTGACCAAAACAGTTGGTGGGGCACTATCGGCGGCGGTTATTGCAACTGGATTTATCCCAACTCGGAGGAGGGAACAATTGGCGGTGGCGACGGAAATCAGATCGGTTCAGGTTCGGAAGAAGTCACCATCGCTGGCGGTGATGGGAACAATGTCGGCGGCAACAGTTATGGCGCGACGATTGGCGGCGGGGTTGTAAACTACATCTTCGAGAACTCGGAAATGTCCACCATAGGCGGGGGGTATAATAACTACATTGGCACGAATGCGGCCTACGCCACCGTGCCGGGCGGCTCACATAACATCGCCGGGGGCCAATCGAGTTTTGCAGCCGGCTACCGGGCCAAGGCGCTTCACAACGGCGCGTTCGTCTGGGCCGACAGCACCGATGCGGACTTCGCCTCCACCACCAACAACCAGTTCGCCGTGCGCGCCTTGGGCGGCGTGGTGTTGCAGACGCCCACCATCACCGTGCCCGGCGCGGGCGTCGGCACCAGCACGCCCATCTTTATCCATCGTGCCACCGCCGGGAACATCGGGTCTGGTGGCAGCGCCCACATCACCACGATTGACAACCCGGCTTGCAACGGCGTCCCTGGAGCCATTCTGATTGTGACGCACAACTACAGCGCCTCCAGCATGTATGAAACCCATCCATTCGGCGTGTGGTATAACGGCAGCCAAAACCAATGGACGATCTATCATGAAGATCTCGCCGCCATGCCTGAAGGCCAGTCCTTCAACGTAATGATCATCAAACCGTGAACCATCCAAGACAATTGCATGTTCAAACCAACTGAAACTTATGAAAAATCCGAAAGAAGTTTGCCGCCCGCAGTCCAAAACACGGTGGTTCGCGCCGTTGCTCTATTTCTGCTTTCTGTTTTCTGCTTTTAGCTTTCGGGCCTGGGGGCAAAGCTATTCAATTGACTGGTATAAAATCGCCGGGGGCGGCGGCACGAGCACCGGCGGCACTTATCAAGTCAGTGGCACCATCGGACAGCATGATGCCGGCGGCGCGATGACCGGCGGCAATTATTCATTGACCGGCGGTTTCTGGAGTCTCATTTCCGTGGTGCAAACCGCCGGCGCGCCCATGCTCTACATCAGCCAATCGGGCGGCACGGTGACGGTGTATTGGCAGAATGTGTCGGGCTGGAGCTTGCAGCAGAACAACGACCTCGCCGTCCCGGCCGGCTGGTCGGCCAGTTCCGGGGTGGTGGATGACGGAACCAACAAGAGCCTCACTATCACTTCGCCGGCGGGGAATCTATTTTTCAGGTTGTCACATCCCTGACGCCTTGCGAAATTAATCAAAACCACAACCAAAAAATCCATTATGAAAACCACACCAAAACTCCTCATCACCGTTTTGACCCTGCTGGCGCTCGCAACCCTCAACTCTCAACTCTCAACCGCCTTCGCGCAGGGCAGCCTCACGCCGCCGGGCGC
>JBEKRA010000455.1:0-2310 GCA_049519195.1 Verrucomicrobiota bacterium | reverse complement strand
TGCCCCAATGGCCGCCAACCGCGGGTGCGAAGCGTGTGGCAACTGGATCAAGGCGCAGTTGCGCCGCGCCTGCTGACGGCGTATCCTCTGGAGGCTGAATGAAAATCAAAGAACATGATTGCGTGGTTTTGACAGAAAGCCTGCCCGCCGAAAATTTGGAGGCGGGCGATGTGGGCACGGTCGTGCATATCCACAAAGACGGCGCGGCTTATGAAGTGGAATTTGTCACACTTGCCGGCAACACCGTGGCCGTGGCCACGGTCGAGGCGTCGGATGTGCGTCCGATTGGCAAGCGTGACATCAGTCATGTGCGCGAGTTCAACCGGCCTGAAGGTCTGCCGCCGTGCGCGCCCATGAATTTCCCGTGGCCGTCCAGTTTGTGAATTTCAGGGAATAGTGTGAAACAAACGATTCCAACTCCCGGCATATTCGTAGCTTCTGTTTGGCTAATCTTTGTCGCCATTTGCTTCAGTAACGAAGGCTCAAGTTTCCTTGTTTTCTTAATCGCCTTCTTCGGAAGCATCTTTTGGATGATTGTCTGGTTGATTCGTTTAATAATGTGGTTCTTTCGTCGGCGAAAAGAAACCACACGACTATTACATCAGCCATTCCTCTATTGGAGCTTTGAGCCTGCGGTATTGATTTTATCTGTAGTTTTGGTTTTCAGCGGAGCGTTTTCATCGGTTCGTTTTTGGATGAGTAAATCTGCCCTTCAAGCTTATGCCGAGAATGTTCGCTCCGGACACATCAGTCCTAGCGGACGAAATGAAAAGGGACGGCACGTTGGGTTTTACACGGTGACGGAAACCGAATTAGTGACAAATCGCGTAGTTCGTCTTATTACCTCCGCAGATTATTTAGATGATGCAGGATTTGTTTATGCTCCCAGCAATGCCCCGCCTGTTTTGGGAGAAGATTATTACACTCATATCGCCGGTGCTTGGTGGCATTGGCATCGAAGTTGGTAAGTTCAATTCTCCACGACTTGCTGGTATTCCAGCACGATGACCTGCGCCTTCGGTTTCATCGCACGCAACGAGCGCCGTAGGCGCGGCATATTTGTAGTTTCCGTTCCACAAGAATCCCAAGCTCCGTCAGGAGCGGCATCTTTTGCAAACCGAATGGTGGGGCGAGCGTCCTCGCGAGCCAGACTCGCCGCGATAAAGCAAGCAACGGTGGCTACGTCAGTAGCCTCGCCCCACCGGATTTGCCGCTCCTGACGGAGCTTGAAATGGTTTTGGGCTGGGGTTCTACAAAGATTCCGCGCCTACGGCGCTTCAAAATATCGGGAGGGACGGCGTGCCGCCGTCCCCAATTATGGGTCGCCGACACGGCGACCCTCCCATCAAATCTCAACGACCTGCTGGTATTCCGGCACGAGGACCTGTGCCTTCGGCTTCATCGCGCGCAGCGTCTCGGCGTGGGCGAGGCATTGCGCTTCCTCGCCGTGGATGCAGAACACGCGGCGGATGTTGCCTGTGATTCGCTGGACGTATTGCTTCAATTCATTTTTGTCCGCGTGGCCGGAATAGGTGTCGAACGAGACAATTCTGGCGCGGACATCGTAGGGCACGCCGAAGATGTTGACGGGCGTCTTGCCCTTGGTGATCTGGTCGCCGAGCGTGCCTTCGGCGCAATAGCCGATGAACAGCACCAGATTGTGCGCGCCGCCGATGTTGTTTTTGAGGTGGTGCCGGATGCGCCCGGCTTCGCACATGCCGGAGGCGCTGATGATGATCATCGGCTCGGAACGGTCGTTGAGCTGTTTGGATTGCGCAACGTCGGTGATGTAGGTCAGGTTGGCCATGCCAAACGGATTGGCGTTTTCGGTCATAAACCGGGCGATGGTCTCGTTGTAACACTCGGTGTGGTGGCGATAAATCTCGGTGGCGTTCACGCTCAACGGGCTGTCCACGAAAATCGGCACGCGCGTCAGCTTGCTGGCGAGCGTAAGCTGGTTCAAGACATAGACGATCTGCTGCGTGCGCCCGACGGAAAATGACGGGATGATGACCTTGCCCCGCTGTTTCAGCGTATCGCCCACCTCCTTGCCGACCGCAGCGTCGGCGTCGGTGCGGACGGCGTGTTCGCGCCCGCCGTAGGTGGATTCGATCTGGAGGTAGTCCACGTTTTCGACGGGCACCGGGTCGCGGAGGATTTCATCCTGGCCGCGGCCCACATCGCCGCTGAAAAGCCAGCGGAATTTCCGGTCTTTCTCCTGAACATCCAGCACAACCTGCGCGGAGCCGAGGATGTGGCCGGCGTCCTTGAACGTGACGGTCACGCCGTCCACCGGCGAAAAAGAATTAT
>JBEKRA010000454.1:0-2313 GCA_049519195.1 Verrucomicrobiota bacterium | reverse complement strand
GTTCGCCGGCGAGCGCGTCCGGGAGATCGCGGTAAATGGCCCGGTTGCCCTCGTTGTCGCGGACGACTACCTGGTGCAGATAAACGTCGTCGGCAAGAGTATTGAGCGTGGCGCGCGCGTCCGGCACCGGCACGATTTTCAGCGCCGCGCTCAAATGTATTTTGCTGATTTTGATGCCGTGCTGGACGAGGCAGAGCAGGGCGTCCCGCGGCTCCTCAAAACCAACCGCGAAATGGCAGGTGTCGTAATTCACGCCGAGGTGCTCGTCCAGGCGCGCGTCGCGGGGATATTCGGCGCGCAACCGGTCAAACAGGTGGATCACCTCGCCGCTGCTTTCCAGCAGGCACATCGGCTCCGGCTCGAGGCCGAGATGAAGGGTGCGTCCGGTTTGCTCGCTCACGCGCGCGATGTGTTCGACGCAATGCCAGAGGTTGTGGCGCATCGCCTTCATCGCGTCGGGATGCGGATGGAATTCCTTGAACGAGCCGGGCAGGGTGCTGACGCTGCCCTCGATGCCCGCCGGCACCAGTTGCGCCAGCAATTCGAAGAGCAGATTCGTGTAAGCCAGCCGTTCCGGCGACGACCAGTCGGGCAGAAAGACCGCCTCCTTGACGCGTTCGCCGTGGAACTGGCCGTAGGGAAAGCCGTTCATCGTGAAAACGTAACAATTGTTTTTGCCGAGCCAGCGCTGGAATTCAAGGAAGGCGTCGGCGTCGCTCAATTCCATCGCCGCGCGGTTGCTCAAGCGCAGGCCGATGGCAAAAGGCGCATGGGCGCAGACGCGGTCGCGCACGGCGAGCGTGTGGGTCTTGAGCGCGTCAAACATCTCGCGCCACGTCTCGCCCCGGTGGACGTTTGTGCTGTAAGCCAGATGAAGGTTGTTTATTTGCATGACCGTCCATCAGAAAGATGCGCCCAAATCGGAATTTGGCAAGGCGCAAAGCGGCGTTGACACGCGCGGCGAAAAAGTTTAGTTTGCTGAACCATGTTGATGCGCATTAGTCTTATTGTGGCCATACTTGCGGCGCTGGGCGCTGGCACGCTGAATGTTCTTCAAGTGCGTGGAAAGATCAACACGCTGATCACCCAGCGCGATGATTACCACACCAATTTGACCCAAACCCAAGGGACATTGTCCAAAACGCAAAAGGATTTGGAAAATACGAAAACCGATTTGGCGCAGACGAAACAGCAGTTGGACGATGCCAAGACCGCGCGGAAGAAGGCCGAGGACACCGCCGCCGCGCAGACCAAAATCGCCGCTGATTTGTCCGACAAACTGGCCAAGGCCATCCAGGACCGCGACGCCGCGCAAGCCGATTTGGCCGCTTACAAGGCCACCGGCAGATCGCCGGAAGAAATCGCCAAACTCGTTCTGCTGATCAAACAAGACCAGGACGCCATTGACGCCATCAACGGGGAAAAGGCGGTGCTCATCCGCACCGTGGCGCGCTTGAACAATGAATTGGACAAGTATATCGGAAAAGGCGAAAACATAGTGAAGCTGCGCGCCGACCTCAAAGGCAAGGTGGTCGTGGTGGATCCGAAATGGGATTTTGTCGTGTTGGACATCGGTGATGAGCAGGGCGTGTTGCAGGACGGTGAGCTTCTGGTCAGCCGCGACGGCAAACTGGTTGCCAAGGTCATCGTTCGCACCGTGGAAAAGGGCCGCAGCGTTGCGAACGTCATGCCCGGCTGGAAATTGGGCGAGGTTTTTGAAGGCGACATGGTCTCGCCGGCGCATCCGGCTTCCTGACATGAAATGCCGCGCCGTCCACTGGCTCTGGCTACTAGCATTGGGCGCGGTGCTTTTCGGCGCCAGCGGTTGCGCCAGCAACGAGCCGGGAAATGCCTCCGTCCGTCCGTGGAACACGCCACAGGGCTGGGAGGGCGGCATGCCCATCATGAACCAGCAGCACGAATAGTTGCCCCGTCATCCTGCCGCTTTGAGGCAGCGTCCCGGCGTCACGACAAAATTCACCCTCGCGTCGTGCTGTTCCGCAGGGACTTTTTCAATCAATTGAAAATCGTAGCCCACGCCGCATTTCACGCCGCGGATTTTATTCAGCAGCCGGTCGTAAAAACCCTGGCCGCGTCCCAGCCGGTTGCCATTCCAGTCAAACGCCACGCCGGGCACAAGAATCAAATCGAATTTCTCCGGCGGGATTTCAGGGCAGTTTGCGACCGGCTCGCGGATGCCAAATTTCCCGGTTGAAATATCCGCCGTCAAATTTTGAACCCGCCGAGCGGAATAGGATTTCGTGGCGGCATAGAAAAAGGGCAGGGCGCAGATTTTCCCCGCCGCCAGGAATT
>JBEKRA010000453.1:0-2318 GCA_049519195.1 Verrucomicrobiota bacterium | reverse complement strand
TTCGACGTCATGTGGTAAATCGTCGCGTAGATGCGCTCCTGATAACGCTTCACCAGCTCGTCGTAGGCCGCCAAATCGCCCCGGCGCGCGCCGCGCACCAGTTCGGCCTCTTCCACTGGCGCGGACGGCTGCGGTTGGCTGCTTGGAACTGGTTCGGCCATAATCATGTTCTCACATACTAACCGCCAAAACGTCCGTTTGTTGCGCCAAATAATCCGCCAGCCCAAAAAGTCCGGTCCGTTCGCTGGATTCCGGCAAAATGTTCAACGCCCGCCGCGCCGTCTCCAGATATTTTTCGATGACCCCCAGCGACGGCTCCAAGGTCTCGTATCGTGCCAGCAATTCATTGACGCCGGCCAAATTCCCCGGTTGCCAGTTCTCAATCATGCCTTCCAGCCGCGCCCTGTCGGCTGCGTCCGCGCGCTCCCACGCCAGCAGCACCGGCCACGTCAGCTTGCCCTTCGCCAGATCCATGCCAAGCGATTTGCCAGCCAGCATCTCGTCACCGAACAAATCCACGCAATCGTCATAAATCTGATAGGCCGCGCCAAATGCCGCGCCGAACTCCCGCAACGCACCGCGCTGCCGCGCCGGTGCCCCGCTCAAAAACGCCGCCAGATCGCACGACAATGTGAACAGCTCCGCCGTCTTCATCTCAATCACCCGGAAATACTCGCGCCGCGACGCCGCGAAATTCCGCCGGTTGCGCGTCTGCAAAATTTCGCCGGTGACGACCGTGTTCGCCGCCGCCGCCACGATGCGGCACACTTCCGGCGTGGGAAAATCCGCCGCCAGCTTCACCGCCTGCGCGAGCAGGCAGTCGCCGAACAGCACGGCAATCTCATTGCCCCATTTCGCCGCCAGCGTCGGCAGGCCGCGCCGGATTTCCGCCTCGTCCATCACGTCGTCATGCGCCAGCGTGGCCAGATGCACCATCTCGATGATGACCGCCGCCGTCACGTGCGCCTCGCTCACCGGGCCAAGCGCGCGCGCCGCCAGCCCCACCAGCGTGGGACGCAGCCGCTTGCCGCTGCCGTCCAGCGTGTATCTGGCGTAGGGAACGATTTGCGGGTCGAACCCGTGGACCTGCCGCATCAACTGTTCAGTGACCGTTTCAAGAAACGGCTCAACCGGTTCCACGAGTTGCTTCCAGGAACGGTTCGGATTGGTTTCGGGCGGACAGGCCACTCCCCGGCCCGCCGCCTTTGATTCAACAGCCAGCATTCGCCTGAATCTACGTTCGCGGCGCAATCGAGTCAAACCTGATGTAAATTTTATGTTAAAAACCAAAACCGCAGATTGCGCGGATGACGCAGATTGTCCGGCAAATCCACGCGCGGAGGTTCAAGGGGACGGCGGACGATGCTCCGGCTCCGCATGATAATAGCCCAGCCATTTATGGCTGGGAAATGCGTCCAACAAATATAAAAGTCCCGCGAGGGACGGCAGAACGGTTCTTTCGTCCCTGGCGGGACTTCGGAAAATTGCGGGGCACGAGTCCCAGCCATGAATGGCTGGGCTATTTTCAACGGAGCGCGGGCGGGTCGCATGGGGGAGCGCGAGTTGTCCCAACTCGCAGCGGATGGCGGTCGGTTGACGTGGAGAATTGCCGGGCGGCTCGTGTGTGCGGACGCGCTGCGGCTTGGGACAAGCCGCGCTCCGGCCAAAGCGCCGGCCCGGCGCACGATGCTTGGCGATGACGGAAATCTGATGCCGCTGATTTTCTGATTAACAGGTCGCGCGAAGACCGCGAAGGCGGCGAAGGGAAACACTTTCTTCGCGAACTTCGCGGTCTTCGCGCGAAATGCTTTTCCGCGTTAATTCGCACTCCGCACTCCGCACTCTCCATTCCGCACTTGAACGGCTTTTTTCCTGGATTCATTTTGGGATGGACGATTGGGGCAATCGGGCGCAAATTTGAAGTTGTGAACGTAGATTTTGATTTGAATGGTGTTGCTTCGTCCTCTTTTGAGGACTGTCCGTTCTGTGGATGTAAATCAACATTTGGCGTGTTGCTGGTTTCCGGCCAGCGCTACACTCGCAAATGTGGAATCTGCGGTAAGTCGAAGCGTTTTGATCTGCCCCCTCTTTCAAAAAAAATTATTTATCTCGACCAGTTCGCGTTGAGCAACATGATGAAAGAAAAAGATTCGAGCCGTGCTGGCAAGCCACCGCAACATCATGGCGAATTCTATCTGTGAGGTGGACCCCATCCTTTAGACCACTGAGCGCAGGAGATAAGAAGGATTCTCGCGGTCTGCTGTCATGGTTGCTTTTGTTTGTCTGTTGTTCACTCTGCGCTTTAAAACCATTTGGAA
>JBEKRA010000452.1:0-2350 GCA_049519195.1 Verrucomicrobiota bacterium | reverse complement strand
GTCGTGCCGGGGCATTGCCCGCAAAAAGCGCCGATGCGCCAACGGCAAAAGCCAAACCCAAAAGCCTGCCCGCCCGCGTCGTGAAAACGGCCAAAAAAATCTTGAAACCCCGGCGTTCCACGGCCCGCCGCAAACCCATCGAAGTCCCGCCGATTTTGCTGGAAGGCGACCAGCCCGCGCCGCCGCCCGTCAGCGGCCCCGGCGAAAAATTCTCGCTCGGTTCCACGCCGCCCGCGCCGCATTTTGAGACGGCGGAAACCGAACTGCCCGAAGCCTACGGCACCAAAAAACTTTCCCTGACCGCGCGCGACCCGCACTGGCTTTACGCGCACTGGGATTTGACGCGCGAGCAGCAGGCGAAGCTGAACGAAAAGTCGGCGGACGGTCACCTCGTTTTGCGGATTTACGCGGACCGGCTCGAAGGCCATCCGCTCTACGAGATTCACGTTCATCCGGAGTCGCGCCACTGGTTCGCGCACGTCGAGCGCGCCGGCAATTCCTACGCCGCCGAACTCGGCTATTACACCTCGCTGGGCCGGTGGACGCGCGTCACCACCTCCTCCTCCACCGTCACGCCGCCCGATTCGGTCGCGGCGGAAACCGAGTCGGAATTCGCCACCATTCCGTTTGAATTTCCGTTTGCCAGATTGATGCAAATCGTCAAGGACGCCGTGCGCGACCATTTGCCGCTCGCGCAGGCCGTTGAGGAATTGCGCCGCTACGGCCATCCAGACCTGCCGCGCATCGCGCCGTCCGCGCCCAACCCGATGCGCGCCTGGACGCCGCAACAGGAGCAGGCCCTCGCCAAAATCATCAACATTGACGCCTCGCGCCGCGTCTGGATGGGCTCGCTCGAAATCACCGAGCTTATCCGCCGCCGGCTCGCGCAGGAAATTTCCTCGCCCGGCGCGTCATCCTTCGGCGGTTCGAGCCTTTCCAGTCCGTTCGGCGGCGCGGAGCAGTCGAAGGAGTTCTGGTTCAACGTCAACGCCGAACTCATCATCTACGGCGCGACCGAGCCGGACGCGAAGGTCACGCTGGGCGGGCACGAAATCAAGCTGCGGCCCGACGGCTCGTTCAGCTACCGCTTCGCGCTGCCGGACGGGAAATACGATTTGCCCGCCGTCGCCGTTTCCGCCGACAACACGGATGCGCGCGCGGCCGACCTCAAATTCAGCCGCGAGACGGAATTTCTTGGCGACGTCGGCGCGCACCCGCAGGACCCGTCGCTGGAGCCGCCGCTGCCGGAAAATCTGTGATTGCCATGGACGCGCCACAACGGGGAGCCTTGATGTTCGTCCGCTTTGTCGCCGGATGTTTCATGGTCATCGGCTTGTTGGATACCGGGCTGTATTTGACAAAGTGTTTCGAGCCGGGGCATCACACACCGCTGAAAATTCTCCCGATTGTGCTCAATTCGATTCCGTTTGCGATCGGCATCGTCATTTTGATCAAGGCCAAAGCCGTCGCGAACTGGATTTCCGACAAGCTGGAATAATTTAACAGGGTCATGCAAGGCTATCTCTCACTCGTTCTGCACGCGCACCTGCCGTTCGTGCGCCACCCGGAACACGAAAAATTTCTGGAGGAAAACTGGCTGTTCGAGGCCGTCACGGAAACTTACATCCCGCTCCTGCAAATCCTCGAAGGCTGGCGGCGCGACGGCATGGCCGCGCCGCTCACGCTCTCGCTCTCGCCCACGCTCTGCTCGATGCTGCTCGACCCCCTGCTCCAGCAGCGTTACGAGCGGCACCTGAACGGGCTGATTGACCTCGCCGAAAAGGAAATCCACCGCACTCACTGGGACCGCGCCTTCCGCGAGCTCGCCTGGATGTATCATCACCGCTTCACGACCATCCGCGACACCTGGGATTTGCACCGGGGCGACCCCGTAGCCGCGTTCCGCAAATTTCAGGACGAAGGCCGCATCGAAATCATCACCACCGGCGCGACGCACGGATTGCTGCCGCTGCTGGCGGATCATCCGCCGTCCATCCGCGCCCAGATTTTCACGGCGCGCGACCATTACCGGAGCTGCTTTGGCCGCGACCCGCGCGGCATCTGGCTGCCGGAATGCGCCTACGTCGCCGGCGTGGAAACTTTTTTGCAGGAGGCGAACATCCGCTGGTTCATCCTCGACACCCACGGCGTGCTGCACGCGCGGCCGCGCCCGCGCTACGGCACGTTCGCCCCGATTTACACGCCCAACGGCATAGCCGCCTTCGGGCGCGACTACGATTCCTCGCGGCAGGTCTGGAGCAAGCACGAGGGTTATCCCGGCGATTCGCGCTACCGCGATTTTTACCGCGACATCGGCTTTGACCTGGACTTCGATTACGTCAAGCCGCAT
>JBEKRA010000451.1:0-2351 GCA_049519195.1 Verrucomicrobiota bacterium | reverse complement strand
GATTCCGCCAGCGCCGTGGTTCCGGCGAAATCACCCCTCATACCGGCCAGCATCATACCGCCCTTGCCGCAGTCGCCCGTGAATAATTTCCGGCAACTGCTGGCAATGACGCCAAAGGAGCGTGAAAATAATCTGACCAACCGCGCACCGGAAGTCCGCGCGCGCATCCTCGCCAAGGTCCGCGAATATCTCGCGCTCGGCCCGGATGAACGCGAGTTGCGCCTGCGCGCGACGGAATTGCGCTGGTATCTGCTGCCGCTGCTGCGCGAATCGCCGGCAAACCGCGGCGCGTGGCTGGCGCAGGTGCCCGACAGCCTCCGCGACCTGATCGGGAGCCGGCTCGAACAATGGGACACGCTGCCGCCGCAATCCCGCCAGGAATTTTTGGACAACGAAAATACGCTACATTACTTCAGCCACGTGGATCCGACGAACGCCGCGCCGGGGCCCGGAGTGCAGCGCGGCCCGAGCGATGCCGAGCAGGCGCGCTGGCAGGCGTTGTCCGAGGAAGAGCGCCAGAAAATCACCGTGCAGTTCAACCGGTTTTTTGAACTCACGCCGGTCGAAAAACAGAAGACGCTCAACACGTTGTCCGACACGGAGCGCGCCCAAATGGAAAAAACGCTGCAATCTTTCGATAAATTGCCGCCCGCGCAGCGCGCCCAGTGCATTCGCGGCTTCACAAAATTTGCTGGCATGAATCCGGCGGAACGCGCGGAATTTCTCAAAAACGCCGAACGCTGGTCGCAGTTGCCGCCCAAGGAGCGGCAGGCGTGGCGCGACTTGGTCGCGCAGGTGCCCCTGTGGCCGCCGCTGCCGCAAACGCTCATAAAGCCGCCGCTGCCGCCCCGCCCGCCGGCGCAATCGCCGTCAAACGTTCATTCAATGGTTGCCACCAACCGGAATTGAACGGCGAATTCAATTTTCATTTGCGCTGCGCCGCTTTAATTTCCCGCCGTGCATCCGATTGCCTTTCAACTCGGCCCGCTCACCATTCACTGGTTTGGCGTGATGATCGCACTGGCGTTCCTCGCCGGGTTGTGGACTGCCACGCGCCGCGCCCGCCGCGAAAACATTTCCTCCGAAACAATCGCCGACGTGACCCTGTGGCTGATGGTGGGCGCGATTATCGGCGCGCGGTTCGTTTATGTGGCGACGTATTGGAGGGAGGAATTCGCCAGCCAGCCGTTCCGGGAGGTTTTCATGGTCCAGCACGGCGGCCTCGTTTTTTACGGCGGCTTTCTCGGCGCGGCGATTGTCGGAACCGTTTTCATCCGCTGGAAAAAAATGCCGCCGTGGAAAACCGCCGACGTTCTCGCGCCCAGCATCGCGCTGGGCAGCGTTTTTGGCCGCATCGGCTGCCTGCTGAACGGCTGCTGTTACGGCCGGCAGACTGATGTGCCGTGGGCGATTACCTTCACCAATCCGCAGGCGCATGATCTTTCCGGCACGCCGATCGGTGTGCCCCTGCATCCGACGGAAATTTACGACGCGCTGCTGAATCTGGTTCTCTACGGTTTCCTGGCGTGGCTGTTCCGGCGCAAAAAATTCGACGGCCAGGTTTTTGCGACCTACCTCATTTGCTACGCCGTCACGCGCTCGATTGTCGAATACTTCCGCGGCGATTATTCCAACCTCCACTACCACCTCGGCCTCACGCCGGCGCAATGGATTGGCGTGCCGATTTTCATTGCCGGCCTCGCGCTGGCGGCGGTGCTGTCGCGCCGCGTTGAGCCGGGTCGAGGATAGAAGAAAGCAGGGGTGCATATGACGGAAACATTCAACATTCAAAATTCAAAATTTAACGCCCAACCGGTTTTCCTCGCCGGGCCGACCGCCGTTGGAAAATCCGAAATCGCGCTGCGCCTAGCGGAGCAACTTGGAGGTGAAATCATCTCCGTGGACTCGATGCAGGTATATCGCGGACTCGACATTGGCACGGCCAAACCCTCGCCCACCGAGCGCGCCCGCGTGCCGCATCACCTCATTGACATCTGCGATTTGACCGAAGCCTTCGACGCCGCGCAATTCATCCGCCGGGCGCAACTGGCCGTTGCGGAAATCCAGTCGCGCGGGCGCGTGCCGGTTTTTTGCGGCGGCACGGGGCTTTACTTCAAGGCTTTCTTGAGCGGCCTCGGCGAAGCGCCGTCCGCGAATCCCGAAATCCGCGCCGAGCTGGAAACCCTGCCGTTTGAAGCATTGCTGCGCGAATTGCGCGAGCGCGACCCGGAGGCTTATGAAAAAATTGACAAACAAAACCCACGCCGTGTCATCCGCGCCGTGGAAGTAATCCGGCTGACGGGAAAAAAGTTTTCAGAACAGCGGGCGGAGTGGAAATCGGGAGGGACGGC
>JBEKRA010000450.1:0-4343 GCA_049519195.1 Verrucomicrobiota bacterium | reverse complement strand
AACCACGTCGGCGGTGCCGAGCTGTTCGCGCCGGGCGAGCTGGTCGCCGGACAGTTTCAGACTGGCCTTTGCGCGCTCCAGTTGCGCCTCGATCGAGGCGATTTCCGTCGGACGTTTCCCTTTCGTCAAATCGTCCAACTGCGCTTTGGCCTGCGCGAGATTTTTTTCCGCCTGCCGGACGGCGGCGGCCTCGGAACCGCGCTCCAGCTCAAAAAGCAATTGTCCGGCCTTGACCGAATCGCCGCGCGCGACGGCGAGATTGGTGAGCGCGCCGCCGAGCGGCGGAGCGACATAAACGTATTCGCCCTCGATGTAGCCTTGGAATTCGCCCGGCGATTTGAGGGAACAGCCGGGCATGAAAATCGCTGCCAGCGCAAAACCGCACGCCAAAATGAATTGATTTCGCCGCCACATTCGTCAAGGAAAGCCCAAGCCGGTGTAATTTGCAAGTTTGCGTCGAACCGGCCAACTGATAAATTCATGGCCGAATGAAAAAGCTATTTTTCCGGATGGCGATGTTTCTGGTGCTCGCCGCAAGCGCCATGGCCCAAAACGCGGACACCAATTCGGCCGCGTGGCTCACCCAGCCGTTGTCGCTGATGAGCGCGCTGAACACCGCGTTGCAGCAAAACGCCGCGATTCTCAAGGGCAAAAACGACCTCGAAGCGTCCTGCGGCATCGTCGTGCAGACGCGCGCCATCGCATTGCCGCACGTGCAGGCCACCGGCAAATACGCCGACAACGAAATCACGACGTTGCAATCGCCGCCCGGTTTCAACTATCCGCAGCCGAACCAGAACTGGAACACGGGCGTGCAAATCGTGCAGTCCATTTACGACGGCGGGAAACTGACCGCCGCCGTGCGCGCGGCGCGGCTCACCAAGGAGCAGGCGCTGGCGCAATACTCGACCGTCATTTCCGACGCGCTGCTCGCCACGCGCGTGGCGTATTACGACGTGCTACTGGCCGCGCAGCAAATCACCGTGCATGAGGCGTCGGTGAATCTGCTGCAAAAGGAACTGGACGACCAGCAGCGCCGTTACAACGCGGGCACGGTGCCGCATTTCAACGTGCTGCGCGCCGGGGTGGCCGTCGCCAACGAGCGCCCGATGTTGATCCAGGCCCGCAACAATTATCGCATCGCCAAAAACAACCTGTCCAACCTGCTCGGCTACAATCTGCCGCGCGACATCTGGGAGGACATTCCGTTGCAATTGACCGACTCGCTCGACGCCTTGCCGTTCGACGTGAAACTGCCGGACGCCATCCAGCAGGCGCTGGGCCGGCGCACCGAACTGACCGCGCTGCGCAAGGCGGAGGAATTGCAGCAGCTTGGCATCGTCAACGCAAAATCCGGCTACAAGCCGACCGTGCAGGTTTTCGCGGGTTACAACTGGGTCAACTCGCAATTCAGCACGGATCCGGGCACTTCGCTGGACGGCTGGAATGCCGGCGCCCAGATGACGTGGAACATTTTTGACGGGCTGCTCACGCACGGCAAGGTCGTCCAGGCAAAGGCGCTTCACGAAAAATCCAGGACCGAACTCGCCGACCAGTCGCGCCAGATTGAACTTCAGGTCCGCACGGCGTATTCCGATTTCATCGAGGCGAAGGAAGTTTTGGACTCGCAAAAAACTGTCCAGGCCGAGGCCGAGGAGGCGTTGCGCGAGGCGAAGGCGCGCGCCGAGGCCGGCACCGGCACGCAACTGGACGTGCTCGACGCCGAGACTTCGCTGACCCAGGCGCGGACCACGAATGTGCTGGCGCTGCACGACTATGCCACCGCCCGCGCCAAACTCGAACGCGCCATCGGCGAGGATATGGTCCAAACCGCGGCGGCGAAATAATTTAATTTCGGAGGGACAAGTTCAACGAGTCCCAAATCATACCGAAAACGGAGAAATCAGGGACTCGTGGAACTCGTCCCTCCGGTAGCAACTGCCGGCAGTATTCCGCCGGCAAGCCGATCGAACCCAAAATCTTCAATGACAAGCCGATCGAACCCAAAATCTTCAATGATTACGCGGCCACCAATTCTTTGACCTCACGATTCAATCGCCGGCCAATCCGTTCCTCGACCATTTCCAAATCGTAATGCGATTGCAGGTTCAGCCAGAACTGCGCCGACATTTTGAAATACCGGCCCAGACGCAAGGCCGTGTCCGCCGTGATGGCGCGTTCGCCCTTCACGATTTCGTTGATGCGCCGCGCCGGAACGTTGATGTCTTTCGCCAGCCGGTATTGGCTCAAGCCCATCGGCTTCAGAAAATCCTCTTCCAGGATTTCGCCCGGCGTGATGTTTGCCAGCAATTTGTCTTTCATCATCGTCTAATGGTAATCCACAATTTCAACTTCATTCGCGCCCGATTCCCAGCGGAAACAAATCCGCCATTGATCATTTATGCGGATACTGTGTTGTCCCGCCCGACCGCCCTTCAACGGCTCCAGCCGGTTTCCCGGCGGCACAGCCATGTCCTGCAATTGTGATGCCGCCTGCAATTGCAGCAATTTCCGCCGGGCCGTCCGCTGGATGCCAGCCGGCAGCCGCCGTGACACCTGCCCGCGGAATATCTTTTCCGTCTCCGCACATGCGAAGCTTTCAATCATTCCGCACAATAACATAACGCGACGCGGTATTAACGTCAAGCGTTAATATCCGCCAATCGAATTGCGCGCCCAACAATTGCGGACGCGCCATGGTGGCCCTCCGCAAGGTTTCCATTTACGAATGTCCGATCCGCGGCGGCGAAATAATTTCTTCGGAGGGACGAGTTCCACGAGTCCCAAATTAAACCGGAAAACGGGAAAATCAGGGACTCGTGGAACTCGTCCCGACCTGCGGCGGGCATCCGCCGACCTGCGATGCCAGTTCGGCCAGTTGCGACGGCTTAACTTCATTTTGCGAAGGCAGTAATACAAGATTCGGGTGGAGCGGGCAGTCCTCTCGCGATGGTGGGGCGAGCGTCCCCGCGAGCCGGCCCCGGCGCGACAAAGCGAAGCGACGACGGCTCGTCAGCAGCCTCGCCCCACCCGATTCATCCGGTGAGCACGACTTGTCCCGACGAAATCTGATGAAGGCGGAAGTGACGCGCGCTACCAAAACCCTCCGCCATCTGCCAGCCCCCGATTTTTCCAGTTGCCACTCTGTAGGGACAGGAATAAGGTCGAAGCCGTGAAACCCAATAGGCCATTCAAAACGCCGCCGATTACCGTTTGGTCGACGCCAGAATAATTTGCATTGACGTATGGATACGCTTGGATCGCATTTCTTTGGTGACCTTATCTGTCGGCTGATTCCCGGCATTGTCATCATCGGCCTTTATGGGAAACATTCACTCATCCGCGCCGACCATGCGCTTCACGGTCCCTCCGTCCTTCTTACGGTTTGCATTTTTTTGGTCGCTTGGCTAATCGGCGTAACGCTTGATACATTGACCTTTAGGCCCATCATCGCTTTATTCAAGTTGGTGCCAGATAATTGGATGCTGTCATGGTTGCGCAATAAACTTGTGCAACAAGGGGGAACCGTTGCTCCCAAAACCGAAAACATTGCTCCAATAGTCGAGTCGGATGCTCAAAAATATGACCGCCTGCAACGCCTCAGAATGGAAGCCGAAAGAGCGCTCTTCCGATGCATGATGTGTATTTCCGCGCTAACCATCTTTTGGTGGCCACCAGCTTTTTCCGGCGTCGGGTATGAAAGATATTTTTATAGCATTGGTAGCACTGGCGTCTTTGTCGTGTGTTGGTGGTTCTCAAGAAAAGCGTTAATACTCAGAGACCTGGCACTATCATTTGGAGTCAAAATGGCGATTAAAGAACACGATTGTGTGGTGTTGACGAAGAGCTTGCCGAAAGAAAATCTTGAGGCGGGTGACATCGGCACGGTCGTGCATGTCCACAATGGCGGTGTGGCTTATGAGGTGAAAATTATGACGTTGACCGGAGAAACCGTTGCCATCGTCACGCTGGAATCTTCTCAAGTGCGGCCTTTCAATCGTCGTGACCTCGCTCACACGCGGGAGTTGCATGTGGCGTAATCTGCCGAATCAATTGCCGCTGCTCCTTCGTTCCTCGAACCATTTCTGGTTGATGGGCTGGTAGAATGTGCATTCCAGGCAGGTGTGCGGGCGTTTGCCCTCGTAAAAGCCCTTGATAATGCCCCACGCCTCGTCGCCCTTGGAAATCTCCGCCAGCGTCCGGTCCTTGATGTTGCCCACCACGAGGTCGTCGTTGTCGTTGGTCGCCAGCCGGCAGCCGCAGAGCCGCACCCGGCCGTCGTGGCGCACGGCGAAGTTGAATAGATTTTTGCAAGGCACGTCCAGCATAGGCGGCAGTTTGCG
>JBEKRA010000449.1:0-2354 GCA_049519195.1 Verrucomicrobiota bacterium | reverse complement strand
ATTGCACTTCGCCGAAGTTGATTCCACCTGAAGACCGGCTGGCTATTGGAGGCGGTATGATCTGAAATCAGGGGCGCGATCCCTTGACAAATTATCGTTCTACTTCGGAGTTCGGGTTTAAGTGGGCAAAATCAAAAGACGAAGCGAGGGAGCGCCGGGCGCAGGACAAAATTCTTCGGTCGTAGCGCAGGATTCGTAGCGCAGGATTGCATCCTGCTGTATCGCGGATTTCCAATCCGCAGGCCTTTGGCCAACCGGCGAGCGTTGAAAATCCCGCGCCCAGCCGATTGGAAATTGGCGACACAGCAGATTTGGAAATCTGCGCTACGAAGAATTTTGTCCCGCACCCTTCTCAACCTTTGTCCCGCTCGGGCGCGGAGATGTAGTTGACAGGGGGCAAAATGAGTGCCGTTCACCGGCCCGCAAGATGTTTGCCGCCATGGAATCGCCAGCCGAAGTCATAAGCGCCTCATTTCAAGGCGGAAGCAAATGGGGGTGTTTTGGCCGCTGACGGGAATGCTCTGGCCGCCGACTCGGATGGTCTGGCCGCTGGCGGGAATCCTTGGCCGCCAGTTCGGATGGCGTGGCCGCCAGCGGGAATATCATGGCCGCCGGCTGGGAAAGCGTGGCCGCCGGGTCGGCAAGCGCGGCCACTGGCGGGAATGGCTTGGCCACCGACGGGTTTCGGCTGGCCGCTGCCGGGTTTGTCGTGGTCGCCTGGTCGGCAGACATGGCCTCCGCCGGAACGGAAACAGCAGGCGACAAATTATTCCCGGCGGCCAATCGGCGTTGCTATGCCAAAAGTTGTGACCGGATTTTGAAAGGTTGAACGCCCATCCTGCCGGAAATCTCGTTCAACCCATTTCTGCCGCAAGAACTGGCCGGCGAAAGTGAGGAACGCTGGTTCGGGCGGGCCGCCCAAACCAGCACGCGAGCCGCGTGCGCTCCCAACTCCGAAATTCGGGTTCAGATGGAATAATCGTCGGGGAAAATTTTCACGTTCCGCAATTCCACAAAGACCTCCTCGCCCGGCTGCGGCTGCAATTCGCGGAACTGCTCCTTGCTCAACTGGACGACGAACCGCTCGCCACTGTCGAACCGTTCAAGCTCCAGGTTCGCGAACGGGCCGGCGGGGGCGCATCTCCTGACGCGCACCTTCAGCGCGGCCGCGCCGCCCGGCCCGCGCATGACGCGGATGTCCTGCGGCCGCACAAACGCGGTCGGGGACCCCGCCGGTTCGCCGGCGGTTCCGGGCGCGGCGAAGGAACTGACGTTGCCGAGAAAATCATGGACGAACCGCGTCGCAGGATGGTCATAGATTTCCCCCGGCGTGCCGATTTGCTCGATGCGCCCGCCGCTCAAAATGGCGACGCGGTCGGCCACCTCCAGCGCCTCCTCCTGATCGTGCGTGACAAAAACCGTCGTGACGCGGATCTCCCTGTGCAACTGGAGGAGCCATCGGCGAAGCTCCTTGCGGACCTTGGCGTCAAGCGCGCCGAACGGCTCGTCGAGCAGCAAAACCTTCGGCTCGACGGCGAGGGCGCGGGCGAGGGCGACGCGCTGGCGCTGGCCACCGGAGAGCTGCGAGGGAAACCGTTTCGCCAGCGGCTCAAGCTGGACGAGTTCCAGGAGTTTTCCCACGCGCCCGCGGATTTCGGATTCCCGTGGCCGCGTTAAATACGGGCGCACGCGCAGGCCAAACGCGATGTTTTCAAAAACGTCCAGGTGCCGGAACAGGGCGTAGTGCTGGAACGCGAAACCGGCGCGGCGTTTGTGCGCCGGCTCGCCGGTCACGTCCTCGCCGTAAAACAAAACCCGCGCTTCGGCGTTGTCTGGAAACTCCAGCCCGGCGATGATCCGGAGCAGGGTTGTCTTGCCGGAACCGGACGGGCCGAGCAGCGCGACGAGCTCGCCGGACCCGACTTTCAGATTCACGTCGTCGAGCGCGGCAAATTTGCCGAATCTTTTCGTGATGTTGCGGACTTCAACGCTCATGCGGAAATTTTCTCCCCGGCCGGATGCATCGCGGCGCCCTTGCTCTCCACCCACGCCTTCAATGCGATGGTGACCAGCGCCAGAAACGTCAGCACCGTGGCCAAGGCGAACGCGCCGGTCAGATTGTAATCCATGTAAAGCGCCGCAATCTGCAACGTGATGGTGTTTTGGCCCTGAATGTTGTCGCTGACGACCGAGACGGCGCCGAATTCGCCCATGGCGCGGGCGTTGCACAAAATCACACCGTAAAGCAGGCCCCACTTGATGTTTGGCAGCGTCACGCGCCAAAATGTCTGCCAGCCGCCGGCGCCCAGCACGCGCGCGGCCTCCTCGTCGGCGCGGCCCTGCGCCTACATCAG
>JBEKRA010000448.1:0-2361 GCA_049519195.1 Verrucomicrobiota bacterium | reverse complement strand
TGACGACCGAAAGGCACGGCTCAATATCGGCGTTGGATTTGATTTCGCTCATTTGACGGCTCGACGGAAGCTGGCAAAGATTCCCGAAATGTTCAATCCGCAAATGCAATTTGATGGCCCGTGTTTCGCGCGAAGACCGCGAAGGCGGCGAAGGAAAGAATTCCCCTTTTTTGTCTTTCTTCGCGTTCTTCGCGCGACATTTCAATTTTCCGAATTATAAATTTGCGCCCGCGGACAAAATCGTAAATCGTAAATCACAAATCATAAATTGAATCATGCCTTCATTCGACATTGTTTCGCAGGTCAACTCGATGGAAATCGAGAACGCCGTCAACCAGGCCAAAAAGGAACTGGCCAATCGCTTCGACTTCAAAGCTAGCAAATGGGAGATCGTGCTGGAGAAAGCCGAGATCAAGCTCACCGCCGACAACGAGTTCAAGGTCGCCACGCTGAACGAGATCGTCATCGGCAAGCTCTCCAAGCGCGGCGTCAGCATGAAAAGCGTGGAGTCGGGCGAGCCGGACGTTTCGCCGCTCGGCCACGCGCGGCAGGTCATCAAAATCAAGCAGGGCATCGAGACGGCGGTGGCCAAGCAACTCACCGGGTTCATCCGCGACGGCAAGTTCAAGGTGACGACGCAGATTCAGGGTGACGCCGTGCGCGTGAACGGCAAGAGCCGCGACGAATTGCAGGCCGTCATCGCCGCCGTGCGCGCCCATGAATTTCCCGTGGCCGTGCAGTTTGTGAATTTCAGGGAATGAAATGAAAACGCGCACAAAGAAGATTTTGTTCACCACTTTGATTGCTTTGTGCATGCCGATAGGACTCGTTGCCTTCAGAATCTGGTATGGCTTTGAATACGCTCACCAGCATTGCATCAAGCAGACCGGACTGGCTCTACGCATTTATTCCGGCGATCATCAAGGACATTATCCTTTCAGCACAAATGGTTTCGGAAATGCACTGCTGCTATTGGCAGGACCTGATCCCACAAATGATTATATCGGAGGTTTCATCGGTTGTCTTTGCGGACCGGGCGACGACGGACACCTCTATCGTGAAGCGCTGACAAATCACACGGTTCTGCCGGAAGAGGAATGTTCGCGCGTTTATATCCAAGGCTTGAGTGAAGCAAATAATCCAGAAATTTGCGTTTTGTTCGACCGCAATTCCTGCCGCGGTGGAGATCACTTTCGTTCGCCGTGGGGACATCGCGTGCGCGAAGCTTCTTTGCTCGACGGCGCGATGGAAATAATTCCTGATGAAAAGTGGCCGGAGTTCAGCCGGAAGCAAGTTGAATTGCTGGTTGCCGCCGGATTTTCACGAACCAACGCGCTGCATTTTTATCCGGCGGCAGCGCCATAGGCGCGGCATATTTGTAGTTTCCGTTCCACAGAAATCCCAAGCTCCGTCAGGAGCGGCATCGTCTGCAAACTCAATGGGGGGGCGCGCGTCCGCGCGCGCCGGACGCGCCGCGACAAACCAAGCACCGGCGGCGCGCGATGACGCTCGCCCCACCGATTATGCCGCTCCTGACGGAGCTTGAAACGGTTTCGGGTTGGTTTCTACAATTTCGCGCCTCCGGCGCTGATTCAAATCTCCACCGATATTCAATCCAGCACTTGCGGAACGTCCCGCGCGCCGTGAAGGATGCGGATGATGTGCAACCGGCGCGGCGCGGCTGTGACGCGGTAGAAAATCAGATAATTCGCGAACCGCCGCACCGGCCAGAAACGCATCCCGGCCAATCCGGCGCGGTTGGATTGGTAGCGCGGGCCGACTTCCGGCCATTGCGCCAGCGTGCGGAAACTTAATTGCAACGCGGCGAGAAATCTTTCGGCAGCATCAGGATTTTCCACAGCAATGAACAAATGAATGTCCGCCATGTCGCGAACGGCTTCTTCGGCGCGGATGATTTTAAGCGGCTTCAAGTTGCTTGAGCTTGCGGCGAGTGCGGTTGCGAATGCGGTCAAAGTCGGCGTCGGTCAGCGGTCTGGCCGGGCTGCGGACGCCGGCGAGAAGCTTGTTGTCCAGATCAGGAATGTTCAAGGCGGCCTGTTGTTCGGCCTGTTCCAGGGCGCGCAAGCCCGCGCGCACCACTTCGCTCGAATTGCCGTAGCGCCCGCTTTCAATCAAATCCCCCACCATGCCTTCGTAGTATTTGCTCAACGCGACATTCATGGAACCAATTTAGGCCGATAACATTAGTTGTCAATAGCTGTTATCGTTTCAAATCTCCACGACCTGCTGGTATTCCGGCACGATGACTTGGACCTTCGGCTTAATCGCGCGCAGGGTTTCGGCGTGGGCGAGGCATTGCGCCTCCTCGCCGTGGATGCAGAACACGCGGCGGATGTTGCC
>JBEKRA010000447.1:0-3743 GCA_049519195.1 Verrucomicrobiota bacterium | reverse complement strand
GCGCGCCGCGCGTTCGCGGATGAGCGCGACCGTGCCGGCGGTGTCAATTGCAGGCAACGTGTTGGGCATGCAAACGACGGAGGTGAACCCGCCGCGCGCGGCTGCTGCGGTGCCGGTGGCGAGATTTTCCTTTGCGGTCTGGCCCGGCTCGCGCAAATGGACGTGCAAATCAATCAGGCCGGGGCAGACGATTTTCCCCCTGGCGTCGAAATGCCCGATGCCTTTGGGAGCGGAAAGATTTTTGCCGACGGCGGAAATTTTGCCGTCAATGATGAGCAAGTCCGCGGGAGAATCAAAATGACTCGCGGGATCAACCACCCGTCCGCCGGTCAGAAGCAGCGAATTCATCGGCGCGAGCATAGCGCGTCGCGGTTGACAAGGCAAGCTGGTTTGATAGTTTTGAGCTTTGAATTCTAAATTTTGAGTTGAAAAGGCCGGATTTGTTTCAACTCAAAACTTAAAATCAAAAACTATTTTTTTGCGGGCGTAGTTCAATGGTAGAACGGAAGCCTTCCAAGCTTCACACGTGGGTTCGATTCCCATCGCCCGCTCCAATATTGGTTTCACTCAAACAAGCGGCATTTCACGGGATCTTGCCGGTTTCAAACCGCCTGCCTTGCCGTGGAATTCAACGCCATCTGTTCCGGCGGGTTCAGTGCGAACCGTGCATCGGGCTGTTCGTCCACCACAAAATCGCGCCCAGCAGCGCCAGAACAACAACCAGCATGAGCCAGGCGAGGAATAGAATCTGATTGCGCTCCGAGTAGCGACGGTGCCGTTTGTGGTGCGGCTTGTGGTTCATTTCACGCATCATTTGTCAAACCGCCGCGCGTGGCAAGCGGTTTTATTTGAGCAGCCACGCAAGCAGCCACGCGAGCAGCGGCGCGATGGCGGGCGCCGGCAGGAAATTCGCCAGATCCACCTTGCGCAGCCCGAATATCACCAGCGCGACGGCGCAGGCGACCAGACCGGCGGCGGCGTTGACGGAATCAATCAACTGGCGGTCCTCGAGAAACGGCCGGGCGTAAATCTGGCAGGCCAGGGTGATGCCGCCGAGAAGGGCAAAAACCGGAATCGCGGACAACGCCGCAGGCCAGCGGAATGTTTTCACGAAGCTTGCCATCGCCAGCCCGTCCATCGCGGCCTTGACGGCGAGCAGATAAAAATAGCCGGACAATCCGTCCGCCACCGCGCCCAGCAGGCCGAGCGGCGCGGCCCAGAATAAAATCGTGCAGGCGAAAAAACCGCCGGCAATTTTGCGGGGCGGACCGCTTTCCGCGGACGAAAGAAGGCGGCTGGCGTGACGGCCGAGGTGGTTCGACATTTTTTGCAGTCGCAGCAGTCTGCCGGCCCCATGACCCAGCAGGATGGCGGCGGCGGCAACGAAAAGCTGCTTCAGGCACGAGAGAAACGTCCCGTTGACGCTCAACCAGACGAGGCGCAGCGCAAAAAAAACGGTGAACGCGCCGATGGCGTTCCTGAAAAAAATCTGCGCGCGGGCGGAAAGCGGCCCGCGCCACGCGAGGCCGAACAGGCCGCCGAGCAAAATGCCGATGGCGTTGAGAAATGCGCCGGTCACGCGCAAACTCAACCATCATGCCGCCCAAGAGCCAAGCCGGAAATTTTTGGGATAATGTCTTTGAACGGTAAAATCAGCGCCACCTCCACATGAACCTCCCGGGAGCGCCGGCGCTCCCGGGAATTGCGCCCGCCCGCAAAGCCTGTTACTCAAAGGCGGATGGCCGATGTAAAACCAACTTCCCGAAGCCCGTGGCTTTGGATTCCGACGCTTTACATGGCGGAAGGACTGCCCAATGTCCTGGTCGCCTCGGTGTCGGTGGTGCTTTACAAAAATCTTGGCGTGTCGAACGCGGCCATCGCGTTTTATACCGGCTGGCTTTATCTGCCGTGGGTCATCAAACCGCTGTGGAGTCCGGCGGTGGACATCCTGAAAACACGGCGGCAATGGATCTGGGCGACGCAATTGCTTCTCGGCGCCGGTCTGGCGGGCGTGGCGCTGACGATTCCCGCGCCGCATTTTTTCCAGTTCACACTCGCGTTGTTCTGGCTGCTGTCGTTCAGCTCGGCAACCCACGACATCGCGGCGGATGGCTTTTATATGCTGGCGACGACCGAGCGCGAACAATCGTTTTTCGTGGGCATCCGCAGCATGTTTTATCGCGTGGCAACGATTGCCGCGCAGGGCGGACTTGTGATTCTCGTTGGGATAATTTACCGGCATACCGGCAATTATTCGTCTGCGTGGTCAGCGGCCTTCGCGCTCGTCGCGGCAATTTTGCGTGGTCAGCGGCCTTCGCGCTCGTCGCGGCAATTTTCCTGTGTTTCAGCCTCTATCACTGGCTCATTTTGCCACGCCCGGCGGCTGACCAGCCCAAAAGCGCAACCACGTCACAAGAGTTTTTCCCGGAATTCATCAAGACATTCGCAACATTTTTCCAGAAGCCGAAAATCATCGTGCTGCTGTTGTTTCTCCTGCTTTACCGGCTAGGCGAGGCGCAATTGTTGAAAATGGCGCAGCCGTTTCTGCTCGACCCGCGCGCCGCGGGCGGACTGGGTTTGACCAATGAACAGCTTGGACTGATTTACGGCACGGTGGGCGTCGTGGTGTTTATTTTGGGCGCGCTGCTCGGCGGATTTGCCGTGGCGCGGCACGGGTTGAAATTCTGGCTCTGGCCGATGCTGCTGGCGATTCACCTGCCGGACGCGGTGTTCATCTGGCTGTCCTGCGCGCAGCCCGAAAATCTTTTTGCCATCGGCGCGGGCGTGGCGGTTGAACAGTTCGGCTACGGCTTCGGTTTCACGGCGTTCATGCTTTACATGATTTACATCGCGCGCGGCGAACACCGGACGGCGCACTACGCCATCTGCACCGGCTTCATGGCGGCGGGACTGATGCTGCCGGGAATGTGGAGCGGCTGGCTCCAGGAACACCTCGGCTACCCGCATTTTTTCGTCTGGGTGATTCTGGCGACGATTCCGAGTTTCATCGTGGCGCTGTTCATCCCGCTGGAGGCCGAATTCGGAAAACGCAACGGAAAATGATTTGTTTGAACGCGCCGGATTGCCCAGAATCCAAGTTCACAATGAATTCAATCCGATTCAATCGTCTTTGCCGCGCGCTGCTGCTGCCGGCGTTGCTGCTGGAATTTTCCGCGAACGCGCAACCGCTCGTTCTTTCAAACGCCGCGCCGCGCGCCATTCCGCGCCGCGCGAGCATCATCCTGGTCGTTGCCGACGGCCTCGGCTGCGGCGATTTGAGCTGCTATGGCCAGACGAATTTCCAGACGCCGAACCTCGACAAGCTCGCCGCCGAAGGCGTCCGCTTCACGAATTATTACGCTGGAGACACGGCGGATTCGCCGGCGTGCGCGGCGCTGGTGCTGGGAAAAGATTCCGGCCATTTGCGGCAGCGCGCGGACGCGGACATTTCACTGGCGCCGGATGAAACCACAGTCGCGCAAATGCTGAAAAATTCCGGCTATCGCACCGGCCTGATTGGCGAATGGAACATGGGCGGCGAAAATTCCAGCGGCGCGCCGTGGAAAAAAGGCTTTGACGAATTCGCCGGTTATCTTGACGCGAACGACGCGGGAAATTTTTACGCCGACTATATGTTTCGCTATACGCAAAACTTTTCTTTCGACAAAGCCAGCGGCAATTGGAGCATTTGGAACCCGGCACAGGGCGCGCCCACCGGCGGCAGGGAAATGATTTACGCGAAC
>JBEKRA010000446.1:0-2389 GCA_049519195.1 Verrucomicrobiota bacterium | reverse complement strand
TGGCCGGGCCGCACCAAACTTCGCGCCAGCGTTTGGACTGCGTGTGCTTGAGCACCGCTTTGCGCCGCACGGCAATGATTCCCCGCTTTGAAACAGCCGCCATTCCCATTTCGGAGTCCGGGTTGAAGAAGGCAATCGGGCGCATTGCGGACAAATCTCAAATCATAAATCATCAATCATAAATTCAGTTAAAATGGATGCGGCTGCGCTCGGATTCGAGCTGGCGGCGGGTCATTTCAATTTTCAACTGGAGCAGTTCGCGGTTTTCCTTCGACTGCTCGGAAAGCTCCTTTTCCAATTCCGCAATGCGCTGCTCGTAGGCGCGCAGGCGTTCGAGCATCGGCGTCTGGACGGCTTCGAGGCGGCGCGCAAGTTCGGTGAGTTCCGCCGCCGCCTGCCGCTGGCCGGCGAGCAATTCGCGGCGCTGACTGGCCAGTTCCTGCACCACGGCGTCCTTGAGCGCCTCGACCAGATGCGATTCGAGGCTGGATTGCGCGGCCTGCAAAACCGCCGTGACGCTGGGCGGCGGCAGGGGCTGCGTCTTGCCGTGAAGCATTTTGCGGATGGACTCATTTGCGGCGATGGTGCCGTCGCGTCCGCAGACGGGGCAGCTCACCGCCACCGGCATCCGCCCGTTCACCGGCTGCACCTCGAAGGCGTATTTCTGGCCGCAATGGCAGACGATTTTTATGGGAACCGTGCCGGTCATGGCAATTCCCAGAGAAATGATTTCTGTTCGCCGATCAACTGTTCGCCGTTCCAGAGCGTGACGCGCCACGCGACCAGCGAGCCGAAATTTCTCAATTCAGCGCCTTCCAGCTTCAGCGAAGTCCAACTGCGGAAAAATGCGGGCGTGACTTCCGTTTCCAGGACGATCTGGCGCGGCATACCTTGTTCGCCAACGCCGCGCAATTCGGCGCGCAGTTTCAATTTCGCGCCTTTCAGTTTTGGTGCCTTCCACAGCACGTCGAAACGGATGGCGGAAACTGCATTCGTGTGCTGGCGCAGATGGGCCTGGTAGGCGTCGCGGTCAAAAAGGCTCGGCGAAATCGCGTCATGGCCCTTGAGGTCGAGAAACAGCGGCAGGACCTTGACGACGCGGCCCGGCATTGCGGCTTGGGCCGCCGCGGCGCGGTTTGCGTCGGAAAAGGCATCGAACGCGCCCGCCGCCGCCAGCGAGCCGAGCAAAAGCAGAACCGTCAAAAACCGTCGCATGAAGGAACGATAGCGGGCAACGCCGCAAACTCAATCCCGATTTTAACCTCCGCGGTTGGAGCCGGGCGAAGAAATTTCATATCAAGAAGGCACAGTGACAAACAATGATTTCGGGATTCAAAACCGCATTCCCCTGTCCCAATTCCTTTGTCAAAGGATTCGGTTGAACCGCCGGGCTGCACGACAGGGCAATGGAGACAAAGGAATGAACTCGGATGGATACGGCTCATAATGAGCCGGATTTCCGCTTTCCGTATTTCAGTTTTTGATTTTCCTTCTCACCCATCCAGCGGGCTGCGGACTCCAATTCCCGGTTTCTGCATCACATGCGTGTAAATCTGCGTGGTGCTCACATCCTTGTGCCCCAGCAATTCCTGAACGGTGCGGATGTCATAACCATTCTCCAGCAAATGCGTCGCGAACGAATGCCGCATCGCATGGCATGTCGCCGCCTTCTCAATCCGCGCCAGCCTCAACGCCGACGCCACCACCCGTTGCACGCTCGTGTCGTTCATGTGATGCCGCTTCAGCTGCCCGTCCGCCGGATCCCTGGAAATCGTCTTGCCCGGCCACACCCATTGCCACACCCAGTCCCGTTCCGCGTTTGGATATTTCTCCGCCAGCGCGAAAGGCAGATGCACCGCCCCCAGCCCCTCCGCCAAATCCCGCTCATGCAGCAATTTCACCCGTTGCAGATGCGCCTGGAGTTCCGCCTTCAGCCGGTCGGGCAACATCGTCACCCGATCCTTCATCCCCTTCCCATCCCGCACGATGATTTGCCCCCGCTCAAAATCCAAATCCTTCACCCGCAGACGCAGCCCCTCCATCAGCCGCATTCCCGTTCCATACAACAACTGGCAGAACAGCCGGTAAGTGTCCGGCATCGCCGCCAGCCACCGCTCCATCTCCCCCTTCGTCAACACCACCGGCACCCGCGCCGGACGACGCGCCCGCTCAAATCCCTCCACAAACTCCATCCCCCGGTCCAGCACGTGCCGGTATAAAAACAACAGCGCATTAAGCGCCTGGTTCTGCGTGCTGGCCGACACGTTCCGTTCATTCGCCAGATGCGTCAGAAACGCCCGCACCTCCGCCACCCCCATTTCCTTTGGGTTCCGCTTCCCGTGGTAGAAAATGAACCGCTTGATCCACTGCAAATAAGCCCCCTCCGTCC
>JBEKRA010000445.1:0-2406 GCA_049519195.1 Verrucomicrobiota bacterium | reverse complement strand
AAGCCGCCATGGCCGCCGCCACGAAAGCTTACAAGCTGGCCTGGTGCGACGGCATCTCCGCCGATGGCAAAGTCTGCTACGCCTATCACTACGGACTCACCACCGCCCGCAAACATCTCCAGGCACTTGGCGCGACCGAACCCCAGCTTCCGCCCTTCGACGAATCGAAATTCCCTCCGTTGCCCAACGTGGAGTTAAATCCCAAAGACGAGTTCTGGGTGGACCCGGACAAGCTGGACTCGCAGAGTTAAACATCCGCGATGAGGAATTGCCTGGCGGCGCATCACACGCGATTCATTGTGGCCGAAGCCGGGCAAATTTATCGCGGCTTCACGAACAGCGATCACGGGATTTATGGCGAGATCGAGTTCAAGGCGTAGGACAGGCGTCGCGCCTGTCTCTATCTTTCAGCGGAATCTGTTAGCATTTGATTGGCACCGAATCTATCCCATTCCGCTGAAGCGGGAGATTGTTGAAGTCAGAGACAGGCGCGACGCCTGTCCTACGGTATCGCCCGCGCTGGGCCGATTTGGTAGAACGCCGGATGTTTTGTGTCCGGTCGTTGTCGCTGCAAGTTTTTGCCATCAGCGTGGATTAGAGCAAATCAATTAAAACCATAGCCACAAAAATGCACAAAAGGCTCAAAATAAAGCTCTTTCTTGTGACTTTTGCGCCTCTTTGCGGCTACAGATTAAACTGCTCTAGCGGTTCAAAATCGGCTTTCGGGGGAATGAGCGGACTCACGTCCGCTGCCATGTCCGCCAAGCCGGAAATGGCCAAAATCACGTTATTTGCCATAAAATGACGTTTTGCAGCTTCCGTGCCATGTCCTTTTTGGAAAATACATCACGGTGCCGTGAACAAAAGCAAGGTAGGGCTGCGTTGCTGCGCAGCCCAAAATCAGGGCGGCGCGGCAGCACCGCCCTACCTTTGCAGGCTATGATAAAATGAATGCGAAATTATAACTGCGCCGCCGGCGGTTTTGGTGTTTAATATGTCACGGAACATGAAGATCACACTGAAATCAAGTCCGCCTTTCCGCTTGCGTTGCGGCGGGATTGGATTTTTAATCCGGTGAACCAATAGATCAGCGAGGACTTATGAATTTTCTTATTTACGCCATCTGTTTCGGAGTCGGGCTGGTATTCACCATCGCGAGCGCATTTCTTGGCCATCTCTTCGGCGGGCACGATGGCCATGTTGATCTCGGCACAGGCGGCCACGCGGAGTCGGGCTTTGAGCAGACGGGCATGCCTGGCGTCGCGCCGTTCAGCCCCACGACCATCGCGTCGTTCGTGACGGCGCTGGGCGGGCTGGGAATGATATTCTCGAGCATTGACGCGACCAGGAGCGTCTGGATCAGCGCGCCGTTGTCCGTGATCGGCGGGCTGGCCATCGCCGCGGGGGTGTTCTGGCTGTTTGAAATCATTTTCTCCAAAATGCAAAGCTCCAGCGAATCGCGCGTGGCCACGCTCACCGGCCATGATGCAACCATCGTCACGCCGATTCCGGCGAACGGCGTCGGCGAAATTGCCTACGTCCAGTCGGGCACCCGTTACACCGCGCCGGCGCGTTCGGAAAAGGGCGAGATCATCGCCGCCGGACAATCCGTCAAAATCGTCCGGGTCATCGGCACGGAATTTTTCGTTCAGTCCTTTAAATAACAAACCTCAAACCAATCCTCATTTATGAATCACATATCATTGTTGGCAGATGCTCTTCCCAATCTCGGCGTTGTCGCCGTGGCGGTCGTCGGTCTTGTCATCGTCATCATTATTTTCCTGGCGGTGTGGGCGAGCCGTTACACCAAGGTCGGCCCGAACCAGGTGCTCGTCGTTTCCGGGCGCAAGCATCGCTACACCGATCCTGACGGCACGGTGCAATTGCGCGGCTTCCGCGTCGTCAAGGGCGGCGGCACGTTCGTCATCCCCGTCATCGAAAAAGTGGACGTGCTCTCGCTCGAACTGCTGACGATTGACGTGCAGACGCCGGAAGTTTATACGAGCAAGGGCGTGCCGGTGAAAGTGGACGGCGTGGCGCAAATCAAGGTCAAGGGCGACGACATCTCCATCGCGACGGCATCGGAACAATTTTTGAGCAAAGGCGTGGACGACATCAAAAACATCGCCATGCAAACGCTCGAAGGCCATTTGCGCGCGATTCTCGGCACGATGACGGTTGAGGAAATTTACCAGAACCGCGACGCCTTCGCGCAAAAGGTGCAGGAAGTGGCCGCCGGCGACATGGGCAACATGGGCCTCGGCATCGTCAGCTTCACCATCCGCGACATTCGCGACGGACAGGGTTATCTCGACGCACTCGGCAAACCGCGCATCGCGCAGGTCAAACGCGACGCCATCATCGCCCAGGCCGAGGCCGATCGCGATTCCCAGATCCGCTCCGCGC
>JBEKRA010000444.1:0-2417 GCA_049519195.1 Verrucomicrobiota bacterium | reverse complement strand
GCCCGCTGCCGCGTCGTCCTCCGCCCCTTCCACCGATTTCCAGAGGGCGGCGCGCCCGCCGGCGATGATGCCCTGCACCCGGTCGGGCGGCAGCCGGAAAGTGGGCGGGCATTCCGACGCGTCCAAAACCCCCAGCCGTCCGCTCGTGCCCGCTCCCGTATAAAACAGCCGCCCACCATGCCCAAGGGAATGCGCGATCATCTCGACCGCGCGTTGAATTTTTCGCCGCTCCTTGAAAATGGCCGCGCCGACCGCCGAGTCCTCTGCAATCATCAGCGCCACCGCCCTGGCCAGAGGCATCCGGTCCAAATTCCGTGAACGCGGATTGCGCTCCTCCGTGGCTGGCAGCGTCTTTGACACCGGCAAAATCTCCGGCGGGTCTGGCAGGGCCGCCTCCGCCCCGGCCAGATGAGTTTTCCCCGGCTCGACGCCGCCAAAATGTTCCCGCGCCAGCTCGATGGCCCCCCAAACGCTCTCCCGTTGCAACCGCCTCACCCGCGAGCCGGGCCGGAGTTGCCGCAGCCGCGCCCCCACCTGCCGGGCGAAGCCCGACTGCTTCAATAAAATGCCGCCCGCCAGAACGAATTCCACCGGCGCGCCTTCGCCCGCCAGCCGCCGCGCGCAATTCGCGCCGTCCTCCGCCAGCGCCGCCGCGGCGTCCGCCAGAATTTTCCGCGCCAGCGGGTCCCGTTTTGCAGCCGCCGCAAAGACCGCCGGCGCGAGCGCGGCGACCTCCCATTTCTCCGCGCCCTTCGCCCAGTCAATCAAATCGTCCGCATCATTCAGTTGCAAGGCGCGCAAAATGCCTTCCCCCAAAGCGGGCCATTGGCCCTGGCGATCCATCTCGCCGGCCACCGCCCGCAGAGCTAGGAGTCCGATTGCGTAACCGCTGCCCCTATCACCGAGGATATGCCCCCAACCGCCGAGGCGCACTGTCCCGCCGTGGGTTCCGTTGCGTTGCCCAAAACAACACGATCCGGTGCCGCTGAGAATCAAGACCTTCGCCGTGGTTGGCCGGCCACCTTTCCCCTCAGCGGCGGCGAGCGCCGTCTCCAAATCATCGGTCGCATAAACCGGCGCGCCCGGCCAGACCTTTCCGGCCGCGCTGCGGATTCGCCGCCGGTCCTTCTCCGTGCGCGCCCCCGCCATGCCGATGACCATTCCGGTGAAAGCGGCCCCCGCAGCCTTCTTGATCGCTTTGAAATGCTTGACAAGCGCGGCGTCGTCCAGCAAGCGGAGATTGGCCGGGCCGAACTCAGCGCGTTGGAAGCGCCCGCCGGGGCCGGGGCCAAAAAGAACCACCGTGCGCGTCCCGCCGCATTCGATGCCCAGGTAAGTGGCGGTTTTGCTTTCGGCGGGCTGGATTTCGTTGCGCGTTATTTTCAAGTGCTGCGCTTGATGTTATTGGTACACTTCGCGCCGGTGCCCGACCGTGATCACGATAACTTGCGCTGTAGAGTCGTATATTTCATAGATTACCCGGTAGTCGCCGATGCGAATCCGCCATCCCTCGCGTCCTTTGAGTTTCTTAACGTCCGGTGGGCGGGGATTTGTTTCCAGTGCGGCGAGGCGTGCCAAAACCCGGTTTGCGGTGTCATCTGGCAAACGGTCAAGTTTCTTCTGCACCGATTTGGGGAGGATGACGCAGTATCTCATCTCGACCTGCGTGCGCGACTCGCGACGTATTCGGCCAGCGGCGTGAAATGCCCGGCGGCGATCTCCGACAAGACCTTAGGCCTCTCCGAATCGTAAGCCTGAATTTCGGCCAGTTCCTCCTCGGCTTCGCGCAGGCGCTGGTAAGTGCTCAAATCAAGAACCACGCCCGTGCGCTTGCCCTTGGCATCGGTGAGAAACCGTTCATCTTTGGCGGCCAGTGCTTTCATGGCCAAAATTCTACCCCATGTGTAAATTTTCGCAACCCATTCCCGTGCGCGGCGTATCGGCGCACAGAGCCGACGCTTCGTGCGGCGTCGCGCCTCCGGGGAAAATCCGCAATCTGGTTGCCAGGCTTTTTGGGGTGCGGTATTTTTGGGGGATGACGGAAATTGAAACACAGCTTCTGCAAACGCTGCACCAATTGGAAAAGGCGGCGGAGGCCATGCCCGCGGCGCACTCCAAAGCGGATGTGCGCCCGCTTTTTGCCCGGGTGGATGAATTGGCCAAACAACTGCCCGCCTCGGCCGACCCGCAGTTGCGGCATTTTCTGCAAAGAAAAAGCTACGAGAAGGCGCGGTTGTTTTTGCAGGGATGCGCCGGCCATTGAATGCGGCGCGGGTGCGTTTCGCAGTTTTGGGTTGTTGTTCCTAATCTTAATCTTAATCTTAATCTTAATCCTAATCCCAAATCATTTGGACGAAGATCGCGATTAAGATTAAGATTAGGATTAAGATTAGGAGCGGAACCCAGGAAAGAAATGA
>JBEKRA010000443.1:0-2425 GCA_049519195.1 Verrucomicrobiota bacterium | reverse complement strand
GTGATTGCATGTGCGCCTCGGTTTCACGGTATTGGCGGCGGAACTCGGCCTTCAAAGCGTTGCGCGCCACAAAATGCGCCGTGCGGCAAAGCCAGCCGGAAAGGACCGTCCGCTGGTTCAGTTCCCGCGCCTTTTGCGCCAGAATGGTGAACGCCGCCTGGGTGACTTCTTCGGCCAGGAAAGGATTTTGCACCTGGCGCAGGGCGGCGGAATAGACGAGCGCGACATACCGCTCCACCAGCACTCCGAAGGCTTCTTCCGATTGCCGGTTCGCGTAGGCGGACAACAGGTCCGCGTCATTCCACTGGCGCATTCACCTTTAATTGTCCGCCACGCCGGAAATCCGACAATCTTTTTTAACACCGGGAGGCAAGGCTCAATTCGCCTTTTCGACCACGGGCATTTTGAGGGGCAGGTCAACGGTCGGCGCGACTAAAAACGACCGGTGTCTGTCCGCCGCCTTGAATCCAATTCCCAGCCAGTTCCGTTTTACCGTTGCGCAACTCGCCTTGGAACATGCCTGCTCCGGAGACAACCTGCAGTTTCACTTTGGGAGGATTGTAGGTGACTGCCACAGGCTGGCCGAGCCATGACGTGCTAAGATTGTCCAATTCAGCGCGGAAATTTCCAGAAGACGACTCGGCAATTTTTATGGCCACACGAGTTCCCAAGATAGGAGGCCCCAAAGTGGCGTTCCAAGTGCCCTGCAAATCCGAGCCCACGCGCGGCGCATATTCGCTTTTCGCCAGCGGTTCGGGCACCGCATTGGGCACGATGACCCGTTTCAACACCATCGGCACGGACAAGTTTCCTCTCCGCTGCGTGGCTGCGATTTCCATCGCTCCCGCCCGCAATTTCCCTTCAAAAGTAAAATTTTGACCCACGGCAAATCGCACGGAAGGGAAGTCATAAGTGAAATTGGCGACCTGAAAAGGATCTGGCGATGTATCAATAAACACACCAGTGGCGGTATAGGCCCCGTTAGTTTTGAAAAACTGAAACACGATGCGGCTGCTGGCTTTTTCGCCAGGCGACATTCCGGTAGCGCCAAAAATCGCTGCCGTGCCTTCCCATGAGCCCTGGATATCCGGCGGCGACGACGCTCGGATTGCGTGAATTGTTTTCACTGTCAGAGTGGCGGTGCCGAAAGTGAGTAAAGTTCCAACACCAACGACAATCGCTGTTTTCATTTTTGTCCATGCCATAATTTTCAATGCTCCTTTGATGAGGGTTAAGGTTGAAGTTGAAGCCGCCGCGCCCTTGGCCACTGCGACGGCGGAAATGCTTTTCACCATGAACGCTGAAATTGGCTGGACGGAATTGGCCGAAATCACGCCGGAAAGCGCCGCGCTGGAAACCGTCACGCCGCGCTTCACAAAAATATGCCGCAGCTTTTCCAGCGCGCGGTTCACGCGTTTGCGGGCGGTTTCCTCGTTCATCCGCAGCGCAACGCCGATTTCCGACGAGGTGCGGTTTTCAAAGTAGCGCAGCAGGACGGCGTTGCGGTCGGTCTCGCCCAGCGCGCCCATCGCGTCGTCAAGCAGCGGCGCGATTTTTCCCCAGTCGGTCGAGCCGGTTTCAAGCAGATTGGATTGCATGACAGCCTCCTGTTCGCGGCGGCGGCGCCGCATCTCGCCCTTGACGAAATTCGCCGCCGTCAGCCGCGCGGTTTGATAAAGCCAGCCCGACACCACCACGCGCGGCGACAGGGTTTCCGCCTTGCGCGCCAGAATGACGAACACCGCCTGCGTGATTTCCTCGGCGTGATGCGGGTTGCCGCAAAAACGGAACGCGGTGGAATGCACCAGCCCGGCGTAGCGCCTCACCAATTCGGTGAACGCGGTTTCCGAACGGTCGCGGACAAATTCGGCGAGCAGGCGATGGTCATCCGATTCGGGCATTTGCCCCATAATGTCCACGAACGGCAAAACGGGACAAAGAGAATTTTATTTTTCAATTTATTTCGCCTTTTCGACCACGAGCATTTCGATGGATTCACGGCTGGGCACCAGTTCGAGTCCAAGTTGATCTGCCAAGGCTTTCTTCAGAGCATCATTATCAGGCTGCTTTGGATCTGATTCATCCCACTTGACAATAAAATCATATTCATTGGTCATCGCGGTTCGGTCAACTATTGGCATATTGAGACGTCTTTCGAGAAATGAATTTAATGTATGTATCGGTTGATTGAATGCAGCAAACTGTCCGGGGCCAGGTATTATGGCCGTTCCTTTTCCAAGCTTCATGCTCTTTCTTAAACTGTCTGCTGTCTTGAAACCCTGGATAGAGGGATTATTGAGCTTAAGCAACAGAACATCGGTTTCCCTATTTTCAAGCCGGCCAGTTATTCCAAATTTTCGGTTCCCCGCTGTTTTCGGTGGAATCAAGATTGGGGCAGGCGGAGCTTGCCAGCGGTGAAGTAAAG
>JBEKRA010000442.1:0-2428 GCA_049519195.1 Verrucomicrobiota bacterium | reverse complement strand
CGGCAGCCTTCTCAAAGTCATGCGCCGCGGCGGCCTTTTTCATTTCCGCCTCAAGCTGGTTCTGCATTTCGCGGCACTGGCCCTCGAGAAAATGGCACGCGGCCAGCACCTGCTCCAGATATTGTTCGCGGGTGACATTGCCGACGCATGGCGCGGTGCAATGTTTCAAGTGCGCGTAGAGGCAATGCTTGTAATCCGCCTCGCCCGGCGTAAACACCCGGCAACCGCGCAGATTGAACTGCCGCCGCGCCAGCGCCACCGTGTTGCGCAGCCCGACGGAATTGACGAACGGCCCGAAGTAACGCGCGCCGTCATCTTTCTTCAGCCGCGTGAACGTGAAATTCGGGATCGGGTCGTTCAGATTCACCTTGAGCATCAGGTAACGCTTGTCGTCGCGGAGCATGATGTTGAAGCGCGGCTTGAATTCCTTGATGAGCTTGCTTTCGAGGAGCAGCGCTTCCGGTTCGCTGCGGACGACGTGGACATCAAAGTCGCAAATCGCCTCGACCAGCGCGTTGAATTTCAGGTCCCAGCCCATGCGCCGGCTCGGATGGAAATACTGGCTGACGCGCTTCCGCAAATCCAGCGCCTTGCCGACGTAAATGACAGTGCCAAAGCGGTCCTTGTGCAGATACACGCCGGGCTTGTGCGGGACGGTTCCCAGTTTTTTACGGATGGCTTCGGTCGCAGGCACAACGGAATTTCAACGCAAAGACACAGGGACGCAAAGGAAATTTAACCGCGAAAAACACGGATCACACGAAAAGTAAAAGGGAAGTTTGACCGATGGGAAATTCAATTTCGTGTGTTTTGTGTATTTCGCAGTTCGCCAGAAAAAGTTATTCCGCTTTCCGCTTTCCGCCTTCCGCCTTTCCGGCCTTCATGTGCCGGTGGACGAAGAAATAATAAAGTCCGCCGAGAATCAGCGCCGCGCCGCCCAGCCAGAGGACAACTTGCCGCATCTCGCCGTGCATGAGCTTTTCATCCTGTCCAGCTTTGACGCCGACATAGCAAAGCACCGAGCACCAGATCGTCGAGCCGAGCAGCGTGAAAATTGAATATTTCAGGTAATCCATCCGGGCGACGCCGGCGGGAATGCCGACGAGCTGCCGCGCGCCCGGCAGCAGCCGCGCCACAAACACGCCCATCGCGCCGTAGTGGGACATCCAACGCTCGCTTTTCTCGATTTTTTCCGGCGGCATCAAAATATATCGGCCGTAGCGCATGAGTAGCGGCCGTCCTGCGACGCGCGCCAGCCAGTAGACAATCGTCGCGCCGAGCCACGAGCCGAGCGCGCCCGCCAGAACCAGGCCGGTTTCCGCCGGCCAGCCGGTGAAATGAAAATTGAAGAGTTTCATCCCTTCGAACCATGCCAGATACGCCGCCGGTGGAATGATGGCTTCGCTGGGAATCGGCAGCACGGAACTTTCCATCGTCATCAGCAGCACGATGACCGGATAGCCGGCGGTTTTGAGCGCGGCCATATACCACGCGATGAGCGGCTGGAAAAAAGTCTTGAGCATGAATTTAAGATGGGATTTCCAACCGGCGAAATTCGCGCGGTTGCATCGTCTCAATCGCGGACAGAATCAATGCCTGCGCCGCCAGAATCCGCCGCCAGTCGTTGGTGGAAAGTTCGAGAATGGCAATCTGCCGGCCCGCTAAATTCTGCTGGTAACGGATGTTTTGGTCCGACGTGATGAACAGATCGAATTCGCCTTCAGCCAGTCGCAGTAAGTCTCCGTTTTTGATCCCACCCCAGCCGCGCTGCCGGGCGGTGGAACATTCATGGCCGGCCAGAAATTTGCGCATCGGCCACGGGACGCACTCGTCCAGCAGGATTTTCATGCCGCGACGGGCGTCAGCAGCGCCGATTCGGAACTTTCCAAAACCCGCCGGACCGCTTCACGCGTCACGGACGGAAAACATTCGAGAAACTCGTCGAGCGTGTAATTGTTTTCCATATACTCGAACAGCGTCTTCACCGGCACGCGCGTGCCTTTGAACACCGGCATGCCGCCGAGAATGTCCGCATCAACGGTAATGAGGTCGTTCGACTTCATGGATAAAATCTAGCACATAAGGCGGTCGGAGGTAAATCTGTTTTGAACCCGGGAAAGTTATTCAATGCCCGGATTTTTTGCCCTGTTCCTCGTAATACTTCTGAATTTCCTCCGCCGTCGCGGGCTGCGGCCAGACCCAATCGAGGGCATGGGGATTTTGCCAGTTGAAACTTGAACTTTCGGCACCTTTTTCCAGCGTAGGATCGCCGCCGTCGTCCTTGCCATTTTCACCGACGGAATAAAGCAGAAAGGTCTCGTCGGCATTTCGCCGGTAGCGCAACGGCTGGCCATCCACAAGGTCAAGCGGAACGGCGGTGACAAATTCCGGCACCAGCGAATTCAAATCCGCCGGATAATTTCCGTGT
>JBEKRA010000441.1:0-2439 GCA_049519195.1 Verrucomicrobiota bacterium | reverse complement strand
CGCTGACAAGCACGGGCTGGGCATTGTTGAGTTCGTTCCACTGCCGGCCATCGTGGCTGACCACAAAGTAAATCTGCTCGCTCATCGGCGTCTGCTCGCCTTTGAAGGTGACGAAGAGAAATCCGCCGTCGCCGGCCAAGGCGGCGATCCCGGTCAGCATTGCGATCAAAAGAAACAGTTTTTTCATGGTAGCGGTAAAGCAACGACGGGAGGTTACCGTTGGAATCGCCACAGGGCAATTCCGATCATGTGCCATTTGATTTTTTCAGCGGCAAGGCATGGTTCGCCAACAAGTCCATGAAACCGATTCAACCCGAATTCCGAAGTAGCGTCAGCCGTTCCATTGGGTAGCACAGGCCACTGGCCTGTGCCGAGCGGCGACCCGCCGCTCGGAACGGGAAAGGGCGGCCAAATTTTTCTGCGCGCCGGTTTTCGACATCAACGTCCTTCCCGTTCCATTCGGCCAGTGGCCGTCCGGCACAGGCGGGTCGCCTGTGCCACCCATTCCTGTTTCGGAGTCCGGGTTCAAGGCTGCCATCTCATCAGGTCGGAAGGTGCGTGCCGCACGGGCCACCGTGATCCCGGCGCTCGGCGACGCCGTGACAAGGTCAGGACCAAGCCGCAAGAATTTTCTCCGCCTGCACGACTTGTTCCGCCGAACCGGTGAAACTGTATCTGAATTTTCCGGCCCGGTTGGTGACATGGACCTTGATCGTATCCAGGCCGCTGTTCTTCATCCGCAAGCGGAGTTGTTTGTAGATTTCCTTGATACCGTGTTGTTGCAGGCTATTGCTCATGCTTGAGCTTCAGCGCGCGACGGCCACATGGCAATGTTAATTGCTGGTTATTTTGGGAGGCGCCGGACGTTCAAGAAACGCATCAAGGCTTCAATGGGCCGGCGAATTTGTCCGGTGACTTCAGAACCGGAACAGCGCGAGGGCTTTCAGGCCGTCCGGCTTGCGGGAAAAATTCGCGGGATTGATGGCTCGACTAACGGTCGAAAAACGGGCTTTTGCCCGTCACGCTCAATGGAATGCCGAGCGCCAGTTTGACCTCCGGCCCGAACAATTTCAAATCCAGGCACGCGCGGCCGATGGAATACATCACGCGGTTGTCCACGTGGAGCCGGCCGGCGGTTTCCGCCGCCGACGCGGTGGCGATGCCGAGGTCAATCGAATTGAAAACGCAGATGCCGCCGGCGTTCTTCATCGCGTCACAAGACGGCTGGCCGCAGAACCCGCAGTTCAATCCCGCCGGTTTGGACTCCACGCCGATGACGACCACCGCTGGCGAGTTCTCGATGTTGCCGGCGTCGCGCGCTAGGCCGGGCCGGTTTTCCTTCGTGGCTATGTCGCGCATCTTGGCGACGAGCTTCCGCCGCGTCGCCTCGTCGTCAATCACGATGATTTTGATGTTGTCAATGCCGCGGGTTTTGGGCGCCGTGCGCGCTGCCGCGCCCATCAGCGCGGCGGCGTGTTGGGCGGCGGCGTTTTCCAGTTCAAACGAAGTTTTCATTGCTGCAAAAATACGTCCCGCCGCTGTTGGAAACAAATCAAAAGCGGGTGGCCGGCGGGCGGGGAATCCTTGAATAGCCAATCGCTGATCATGGCCGCAAGAGGCCGGCGAAATTGGCCCGTTGACGCCAGAGCAGGAACAGCACGAGGACCGCGACGACAAACCTGATATCCTCGTAAAATTCCGTTGAGCTTTGCCTGTAGAAATCCGCCGCGCAGGTTGGCTACTTGTTCGAATCCGTGCCCGCGCAGCAGACAGGTGGCGAGATAACCGCGTTGTCCTTGCGGCTGTTTGCCATGAAATACAGCAGCGGCACCAGCACCGGCGCGGTGAACATGGAAATCAAGCTGCCCGCCATCAGCGCAATCGCCAGCCCTTGAAAAATCGGGTCGGCCAGAATCACCGTCGCGCCCGCCACCACCGCCAGCGCCGTGAGCATGATGGGCCGAAAGCGGATCATGCCCGCCTCAATCACCGCCTCGGCCAGCGGATGACCTTCCGCCAGCCGCATTTCGATGAAGTCCACGAGGATGATGGAATTGCGCACCACGATGCCCGCGCCCGCCATGAAGCCGATCATGGAAGTCGCGGTGAAAAATGCGTGCAACATTCCATGCGCCGGCAAAACGCCGATGAGCGAAAACGGAATCACCACCATCACAATCATCGGCGTGAGGAACGATTTGAACCAGCCGACCATCAAAATGTAAATCAGCACCAGCACGGCGGCGAACGCCAGGCCGAGGTCGCGGAAGACTTCAATCGTGATGTGCCATTCGCCGTCCCATTTCAGGGCGGGTTGCTGGTCGGAGAACGGCAGCATGGCGTTGTAAATTTTCAGCGCCGAACCGTCGCCGCCAAATTGTTTAGTATCGAGTTTGGCCAGCGCGTCGTTCATTTTCAAAATGGCATAGACCGGGCTTT
>JBEKRA010000440.1:0-2439 GCA_049519195.1 Verrucomicrobiota bacterium | reverse complement strand
CTATCGAAGCGCCATTGAATCGCCAGCGGCGCGGTGCCGGACGCAGTAATGGTGTAGGTAATGTTGCTGCCGCATTGCATGTTGCGATTGGTGAGCGAGCCGGTGATCGCCGGGGGCAGCCCCACGGTGAGCGTGGCAGCGCTGCTGGTGATGCTGCCAAAAAGGTTGGTGACGACGACGGTATAACCGGCGGCACTGTTGGTCGTGACGCCGGTCAGAGTCAGCACGCTGGAGTTTGTGCCGGTGATGCCGGAACCGGCGAAGTTCGTCCCGTTCTTTTTCCACCGGTAACCGAACGGAGAAGTGCCTCCGGGCGTGGCGGTGAACACGGCGTTGCTGCCCACGGGCAGCGTTAGGCTGGCGGGTGACACGGAAACCGTCGGGGCAAATCCAACAGTCAGCACCGCGACGCTGCTGGTAACGAACCCGGTAAAGTTGGAGGCGACCAACTGGTAGTTGCCGGCGTTGTTCGTGGTGGCTGCGGCTATGGAAAGCTTGTTGGAAGTGACGCCGGAGACATTTCCATCGGCCATCAAATTTGTGCCGCTGAACAACCAGAAATACTTCACCGGCGTCGTGCTGCTGGCGGCGGCGGTAAAGGTGACGCTGGCGCCATTCGTCACGATTTTTCCAGCCGGCTGGTTGGTGAAGGTTGGCGGCGGCCAGACGAGGGCGTTTATGAGATTCGTCCCATTCGGCGTGCCAAGGCCGGTGGCAAGATCGTAGCCGGCCACGGCATAAAACATTCCGGCGGTGTTGGTGCCGATGTTGTCGCCGGTCGTGATGTCGTGAAAACAACTGCCGTAGCAGCTTGAGCTGGCGAGATTGTAAAGCGCGGGATTCAAGAAACCAACAGTGTTGGTAGGATTGACTGTGGCGGCCTGCTGGTTGATGAGCGCGCAAAACCCAGCCCACAGCGGCGCGGCGGCGCTGGTGCCCATGAAATAAGAACTGCCGCTGGTATCGCCGTTGTTGTAGCAGACGTAAATGTCATCCGCCGTGAACGAGACATCGGGAATGTTGCGGTAGGTGGTCGAACCGCCGTTGGCGGCCATGCTGATGTTGGTCTGCCACGATGGCCGCGTGTAGTAAGAGCTGATGCCGCCGCCGGAACCTTCGTTGGGAATGCCGGTGAGATTATAGTTCCAGACCGTCTCCGAATTCCACGCCACGCCATAACCGCTCATGGTCAAGGTCGTCCCGCCGACAATCGTTGCATACGGACTGTCCGTCGGCACAGTCGTGCCGCTGTCCAAAGGGTGGGTGCCAGTGTAGGCGTCACTGTCGCCGGAGGATTGGAAATAGGATTGTCCCTGCGCCGCCATGTTTTTGAGAATGTTGTCGTAAGTTGTGGCGGTGGAACTGCTCCACGGTCCGACCGTCCAGGAACTGCTCACCTGCTTGGCAAGATTGTCCGTGGCAATCGCGTTGAGCAGCGAGGAGGCAACCGAGTTTTTTTCATAGACAATCACGCGCGACAACATCGGCGCCATGGCGATGGCCATTTCAATATCGAGGGCCACCTCATCATTGTGGGTCGTGCCGGGGGCGTCTCCATTCACCACAACATTGGTCAAAGGAACATAATTGGTGGCGCCGATGTGATTTTCATAATTGGTGATGTCAACCATGTAATAATCCGAATACTCCAGCAGCGCCACAGTCTGGCCGGCCCCCTTCAGAGGACTGCCGGGAACGTAGGCGTTGCGGAAGTCATTGCCGGCGTATTCGTGCCCCGGTCCGGTGCCGTTGAAGCTCGACGGCGATTTTGCCGCCGCTCTGATTTTTTTGTCCGCGCGCCTGGGCAGGCTGAAATCGCTCAAGCCTTCCACCGAGAGAATTTTCAAATCGGCGGGCACGGACGGCTCGGCGTCCGGCGCAAAAAAATCACGCGGCTCCGCGGGATGCCGGTAACGATGCAGCGTGACGTGAAAAGCGCCTTCAATCGTTGCCGCGCTCCCGGCCACGTCCAGCACCACGCGGTTGGGATAAGTGGCGGCGACAGTCAATCCGTTGCCGGCCGCGAATTGCCTTACCGCGTCGTAATCCTTTTCAGCCGGGCCAAACCGCGCGGCAAATTCCGGCGGCGTGAGAAATTTGTGATAGTTCGTGCTGGCCGGGTCGTATAGCTGCCGGAGCAGTTCATCCAATTCAGCCTCGTTTCTCAATGGCAGGCCGATGGCCAGCCGCAACTGGTTCGTCGCCGGCAAACGGCCTTGCGGAGCCAGCCGCGACACCACCGCCGGCACGTGGCCTTGCAATAATTGCCGTGGTGCCGTCTGGGCGGTTGCCGTAACGCAAAAAAACAGCGCCGCGCCAACGCCCGCCAACCAAAACCGACACCGCTTATCTTTGAGATAACCACGGCAAATCATGCCTTCAAACTTCGCAGACCAAGCGCCCACCGTCAAATCCTCCAGAAAAACGGCAATGTCTTCA
>JBEKRA010000439.1:0-2462 GCA_049519195.1 Verrucomicrobiota bacterium | reverse complement strand
ATCAGCGGATGAAATCACACCTGCTGCTTGCACTGTGCCTTTGCTGCGCCGTCCATCTTAGCGCCGCCGACACCAACGCGCCCTCCGAGCCTTACATCCTCACGCCGCCCGCGCCGGCCACGCCACGCATCAACGGTCCGAATATCTTTGGCGTGCGGCCCGGATCGCCGTTCCTTTACACGATTCCGGCCACCGGCGACCGGCCGATGACATTTTCCGCCGACAAACTGCCGTCGGGATTGAAGCTGGATTCCCAAACCGGCCGCATCACTGGCGTATTGCACAAACGATTTTGGCCGTTCAAAAACACTCGCCTCGTCACGCTTCACGCGAAAAATTCGCTAGGCGTGGCGGACAAGAAATTCCGCATCGTGGTCGGCGACCAGATTGCGCTGACGCCGCCGATGGGCTGGAACAGTTGGAATTGTTTTGCCCAGGAGGTTTCGGAGGAGCGGGTTAAGAGCGCGGCGGACGCGATGGTCAAGAGCGGCCTCATCAACCACGGCTGGGCCTACATCAACGTGGATGATTTCTGGCAGAACCATCGCAATTCGCAGGACGCGACCTTGCGCGGGCCGTTCCGTGACACGAACGGTTTCATCGTGCCGAATTCGCGTTTCCCGGACATGAAAGGCATGGCGGATTACATCCACTCACTCGGCTTGAAGGCCGGATTATATTCCTCGCCCGGCCCGTGGACTTGCGGCGGTTGCGCGGCAAGCTGGCAGCACGAGCTGCAGGACGCGCAAACTTACGCCAAGTGGGGCTTTGATTATTTGAAATACGACTGGTGCAGCTACGGCAATGGTGGAATCGTTTCCATCGCGAGGACAAACAGCGCATACAGCGTTTTCACGAATGCCTTTTCCGTCCCGGCGGTCGGTCCGTTAACGAGGTCAACGGCTGATGCAATTTTTCCCTACAAAGTCATGGGCAAATATCTGCGCGATCAAAATCGCGACATCGTTTTCAGCCTCTGCCAATACGGCAACGCGGATGTTTGGAAATGGGGCGGCTCGGTGGACGGCAGTTGCTGGCGCACCACCGGCGACATCACCGACACCTGGCGCAGCATGAGTCAAATCGGTTTCCGCCAGGAAAGGGCCGCGCCTTACGCCAAACCCGGAAATTGGAACGACCCTGACATGCTCGTCGTCGGGCAGGTCGGCTGGGGACGGCTGCATCCGTCGCGCCTGACGCCGGACGAACAATACACGCACATCAGCCTCTGGTGCCTGCTCTCCGCGCCGCTGCTCATCGGCTGCGACATGACCAAGTTTGACGATTTCACGCTGAACCTGCTGGAAAACGACGAGGTGCTCGCGCTCGATCAGGACGCGCTCGGCAAGGAGGCGACATGCGTCGTCACCAACGGCGACGTGCGCGTTTATCAAAAGCAACTGGAAGACGGCGGCCGCGCGCTCGGCTTCTTCAATCTCGGCGCCGCTCCGGCCAATCTGGAATTCAACCAGCTCGCGCAACTCGGCTTCGCCGGCACGCAGCACGTCCGCGACTTGTGGCGGCAAATCAATTTGCCGGACGTGGAGGCCGCCACCGGCGTTTTGAAAATGACGATCCCCATCCACGGCGTGGTGCTTTACAAGCTGACGGCGGTGAAATGACGGGCGTGAAATCGAAATCGTTCGTCAACTGGAACCAGCGGGAGATTTGCAGCCCGGCTAGGGAATGGGCCGACGTCATTTCGACCTCGCTAAAGACGGCAACAATATCTCAATAGCAAAAATCCAGAATAAGGCAATCGCCGCACAAATAAAACTCGAACGTCGGCCTTTGGTAACTGGACTGGATGGCTGTGCAGATGCAACGAGAATCAAAATAAACGCCGCCAAAAAGCATCCGAGTGATATAAAATGTGCTGCCGTCCAACTGTGCAGCGCATAACCTCCAAATGGAGCGAATAAAAGCAAAGGAGAAACCACTGCATAGATCTTCAGAACGATTAGCAGCATTCTCGACCAATCTTTTCGAGATGTCGGTAAATTGTGCATGGTGCTCAACGCGGCCTATCTTGGTTCACGGGAGCCACCGTATTCCTGTCCAGGCCATTTGTCCAATGGATTTCAGCAATCGGATTTACCGAATCAAACTGCCAAGTAGTGAGCGGAAATTTTCTTGCCGCACCGGCATTTCCGTTTCATCGTTGGCGCATGAACTTTCCACCGTTTTGGGCCAGAGGAGCCAGCGGGGATTTTTCCTGCTGGCGCTGGTCATTCAACAGCGCCGATGAGGCGCAATCACTCGCCGCACAGGCGGCGCAACAACTTGCCGCACGTTTTGCGGCGGGCGATTTTCCGCCGAAACACGGCGGCTATTATCCCAACCGCCCGTTCCGCGAGCCGGTGCTGCGCGAAATCAAGAACGACGCCGGCGAAACCGCCGCCGTCATCACGCGCAACTCCTACGGCTGCCTCGTGCTGAACACCGCCCGCGTGATGTTCGTG
>JBEKRA010000438.1:0-2465 GCA_049519195.1 Verrucomicrobiota bacterium | reverse complement strand
CAACTGTGCCGCCAGTTCCTTCACCTTTCGCAAATCGAGCTTGCCCGTTCCCAGCAGTGGAAACTGTTCCACACGGAAAAACTGGTCGGCGCGCGGCTTCCACAGGTTCGGCAAATCGCTTTGCGCGAGTTTTTCCAGGCACGGCGCCAGTTTTTCGTCCGGCAATTTGTGCAACACCACGAGCCGCTCGCCTTTCTTTTCGTCCGGCAGGCCGGCAACCACAAACGTCTGCTCGGTCGCCGCAGCGAGTTCGTGCAATTTTTCCTCGATCTTGATGTGCGGAACCATTTCGCCGCCGATTTTGCTGAACCGGTTCAGGCGGTCGGTGATTTGCAGGAAGCCGTCCTCGTCGAGCGCCGCCACGTCGCCGGTGCAATACCAGAGTAGCGTGGCGTCGGGCATCCTGCCTGACGTGGAGGGCGGCATCCTGCCGCCCGGAATTGAGTCCCGCATTTTGTCCGGCTTGGAATTTTCGAGGATGCCAGAGTTTTCAACACCTTTCCCGCCGGGCTGGAAGCCCGGCTCTACGGCAGGCAAGATGCCTATCGCCACCGGGCGCAGCACTTCGGCGGTCTTTTCCGGTTTGCCAAGATAGCCGCGCATCACGTTCGGGCCGCGCACGAGCAGCAGGCCGGGTTGGCCGAGCGGCAGCGGATTTCCGCTCCACGGATTTTCCGCGTCCACGACGCGCACGCTGACGCCGGGCAGCGGATGGCCGATGCTCCCGCGCTTCACGCCGACCTGATGAAAACCGGCGGCGCGGAAATCCGGCGCGTTGACCGCCACCGTCGGCGAGCATTCCGTGCAGCCGTAACCTTCCATCGGCCGGATGCCGAATTTTTCCTCGAATGCCGCGGCGAGGCGGTCGGGCAATTTTTCCGCGGCGGTCATCACGAGGCGCAGGCTGCCGAAATCCTCCGGCGCGCAGCCGCGGAGGTAGATTTGCAGGAACGTCGGCGTCGCCAGCAGGTAGGTCACGGCATGGTGTTTCACGAGCGGGCCGATGGTCCTGGCATCAAGCGGGTTCGGGTGGAACACCACGCCGACGCCGAGCGTCGCGGGCAGCCAGAGCGTGCCGGTGAAACCAAACGAATGAAAAAACGGCAGAATGCCCAGGAACCGGTCGTGGCGGTTCAAATCAAACACCTGGGCCATCTGTTCGATATTCGAGCCGATGTTGTAATGCGAGAGCATCACGCCCTTCGGCTCGCCGGTGCTGCCGCTGGAAAAAATCACCGTCGCCAAATCGTCCAGCGAGTGCGGAGTGCGAAGTGCGGAGTTCGGATTTGAAGACAGCGCGCGTTCGAGCAAGCGCGCGGGCAGAAAGGCGGCCATCAGGAATACCGTGATTTTTTCCAAAACAGACGGAGCGCCGAGTTGGATTTCACGCTTTAGCGTGTTCGGGCAAGCTGAAGCTTGAACTCCAACCAAATCTTCGAGATAAATCGCCTCACACGGCAGCGACAGTTTCACCTTCTCCAAAAATACGCGCGAGGTGATGACGGTCTTGAGTTCGCATTGCTTTGCGCATGAGGCGAGCGTCGCTTCGGACAGTGTGTAATTCAGATTCACCGGCACCTTGCCGCAGAGCAGCGCGGCGTAATTTACCAGCGCGCCCGGCACGGACGGCGGCAGGAAAATTCCGACCATTTGGACTGCGCCGACATGTCGGCGCTTTGAAAGCGGTGACATGTCACCGCACTCCAAAACTTTTTTCAGCCGCCGCGCGAGAAAAACGGTTTTCACCAGCGCTGCGCCGAACGTGACTTTTTTGTTCTGCGCGTCGGCCATCGCAAAACGCAGCGGGAATTTCCGCGCCGTGCGCACGAACTGGCGGTGCAACGGTTTCATCCGGTCGCGGCGATGCCGCCAGGCGGAGGCGAGCAGTTCCTGGACGGCCTGCCGCGTCTCGAACGGCGTCGCGGTCGGCGGCAGCGGCGCCCCGAAGCTGACCGTGACCGGATACGGGATTTTGCGCGGCCATTTCCAGACGAAGCGGTGATGTTTGTAGCTGGAAATGCTGCCCGTCACGCCGTCGAGCGCCACCGGCACGATGGGCGCGTCCACGTCCTTCATGATGCGTTCCATGCCGCGCCGGAACGGCAGCAACTGTCCGATGCGCGTGATCTGCCCCTCGGCAAAAATGCAAACGACCTCGCCGTTGCGGATGGCGTCGCTCGCGGTTTGCAGCGACTGGATGAGTTCGCGCGGGTGCTGCTCGGCGGAAATGGGAATGACGCCGAGGATGCGCGCGCCCCAATTGATCCACCGCTTTTCATAAATGTCCTTGAACATCAGGAACCGGATTTGCCGGTCGGTCGAGGCCAGGAGCAGCAGCGCATCCATCCACGAGGCGTGGTTGCAGACGAACAGCGCTCCGCCCTTTTCCGGGATGTTGTCGCGCCCGTCCACGCGGATTCGGTAAAGCGTCCGCGTGAGCAGCCAGAGCACGAACCGCAGCAGCG
>JBEKRA010000437.1:0-2474 GCA_049519195.1 Verrucomicrobiota bacterium | reverse complement strand
GAAAATCCGCGTTGCGAAAAATGCTCTGATTGGGGTGTCTTAATGCGAGGCAAACACGGGCCATTCTTTAGTTGCGTAAACTATCCGCGTTGCAATTGGACACAGAATGTTGACAGGCCTCGCCGAAGAAGAAATTGAACATTGACTCCTCACCCCGGCCCTCTCCTCGTTGAAATTGGTTTTTCACCCGACGACCCTCATCCGGTCTCCGGCCACCTTCTCCCGCTCCCGCGAGCGAAGGACTGCGAGGAGAGGGAGAATTATTTTGTGGGACGTTTTCCCAGGGTAGGCTCGCATCCGCCTTCATCCGCTTTCATGTGATTTCAGCGCGACAAGTCCGATTTCGGCGCGACGAGTCATCCCTGGGCTGATTGCCGTAGCGCCGTCAGCGCAAACCAGTCAGCGCATTCGCGTCAATTCGCCTGTCGCGGTTAAAGAATTTCGACACCTCACCCTCGGCGCATTGATTGATTGTTTGTGCGCCGCACCTCATCCGGCCTGCGGCCACCTTCTCCCCAGAGCGGAGAAGGAATCTCCCCGGTCGAGGCGGAGAGGGAAAACTCATTGCGCCGTTGCGCCTTGGCGTCTTTGCGTTGAATTTCGACGCGTTACTTCTGCGGCTTGAGCGTGACCAGCACGACGTCGTTTTCACGGAGATCGAACTGCTGCTCAAATGTTCCGTCGCGGCCAATCTTCACGGTCTTGGTTTCCAGCGGAGCGCCGCTGTTTTTGGATTTGATTTCAGCGACTTGGGCTTTGGTGAGTTGCGCGGGCGAACCCATGTCGTGATAAGTGGCGTAGGCGTCGTTGACGCGGTAGCCGACTTTGTGAATCTCCATGGTGTATTTGCCGCTGCGCAGGTGCGACAGGTTGAGCGTAACCTTGTTTTTGGGTTCCGACGGCAAATCGCGTTTGTAGAAGACCTGGTTGATCATGTTTGTGCGCGGAAAGGTGTTGGTGAAATCCCAAACCAACGCCTGCACGCCGCCGGATTTGTCGGAGCAAATCCACGACGACGGGTCGCTGTCCTTCAATTCCGTCGGGCCGAGCCGGTTCAAAAATTGATACGCGTAAAACGACGGCTTGTTGATGTCCTCGTAATTGATGAGGCCGAAGCCGCCGTGAAACGCCTCCCAGCGCGGGCCGGATTCCTCGAAGATGTCCGTGAACGTCCAGTAAGACATGGATTGCGCGGCGTTGCCGCACTTCTTGAGCTTTTCCAGGATGTAAGCGGCGCTGTGGTAGCTGTCGTGAACCGGGTCGGCCGGCGTGTAGGACGCGCTCCATTCCGTGAAGTGGAGTTCCAGCTTGGGCATCGCCGAATTTGAAATCTGCTGGCGCACCCGCTTGACATCGCCAATGACGGAGTTCGGGTCGCGGGAAAGGGCCGTGCCGGCGGTGCCGGTGACATCCAGGAAACCGCTTTGCACGCCGTAGGTGTGCGTGGAGATGAAATCCACCGGCGCGCCGTTTGTGTCGCAGAAATGAATGAACTCCGGCACCCAGCCGGCTCCCGCCGTCGCCGGGCCGCCGACTTTGTAATCGGGGTTGACGCTTTTGATCGCGCGCGTCGTCGCGGCGAAGAGATCAAAATACTGCTGCTGCGTGCCGCTGAAAAAACCGCTCAAGTTCGGCTCGTTCCAGACCTCGAAATACCACGTGCGCACCTCGGCGACGCCGTAACGCTCCGTCTCATGCTCGACGAAGGCTTTGATGAAATTCGCCCATTTGGTCATGTCCTTGGGCGGCGTGACGTTGCCCTTATACCAGAAAATGGTTTTGCGGCCGCTGGCCAGCCCTTCCGGCATGAAGCCCAGTTCCACAAACGGCTTCATGCCGATGCGGTGGAGAAAGTCATAAACCTCGTCAATGTATTGCCAGTTGTATGAAGGCTTTCCGTTGTCCTCCCGATAAACACCCATGTCGTCGTCGAACAAACCGTGCATGCGGATGTATCTGAAGCCGCACTGGTCGTGGGCGTAGGTCAGTTGCCGCTGCCAGTCGGCGCGCAAACCCTCGTTCGCGCGGCCCGCGCCGACGCAGAAATTGAACATGGTGTCGAGCGGGCCGTTCGTCTGGCGAAGATCGGCCGAGATAATTCTGGCCGTTTCGTTGGTGGCGGCGTTGGACAAAGTGGTGGCGGCGAAGAACGCCGTGAGGCCGATGGCGAGACAACTTATATTTCGTTTCATGTCAATTTTTCCGTGATAAGGTTGTGGATTTCGTTGTTAGTTTCTTCGTGTAAGGGGTGCTAGGCGAGTTTTATTTCGCCGGCGCGTTTGTGCTTCCATTATCAGTTTCCGGCGCGAACACGGCGTAGCTGTGCGGCGGCAAATGCGCGGTGAACGAGACGCGGTTTTCCGCCGCTTGACCTCGCCGGAATCCTCCGAATTGTGATTGCGGCGACCTGCCTTCGAGTGTTTCGCCGGTGACCAGGTTTTTCAGCTTTGTCGCATTTCCCAGCGTGGAAATAT
>JBEKRA010000436.1:0-2476 GCA_049519195.1 Verrucomicrobiota bacterium | reverse complement strand
CGAATTGCAATGTCCGCTGCTCAACTGTCAGCGGCAATTGCTCGATTGCAAATGGCGGTTGATTGAATGTCGGCGTTCGTCGGGCGGCGGCGGATTTTGCTCCGGCGGTTGCGGGCGGGCGTCGGGCGGTTGGCGGTGTTCAAAACGGAAGCGGCAACGGACGTCGGGAAACTGGCAATTTCAAGACACACGCGCCCGTTTTCTGAACAGTCTTTCTGGACACGCATTTTCAGGCGCTATAAGGCAACTCTGGAATCAAACGGCTTTTGAAGATTTATAATCCGCCTCAATCGGCGGATTTTGCCACACTTTGCCCCGGTCTGTGGATTTGGGCCTGCAAAACCGGCGGCTGCTAGACTCCTTTTTGGGCGCGTTTTACGCCCAGATGGAACCCCGTTTCGTCCTGATAACCGGCCGGGATATCAATCCTGACCGCGTTACGAACTTTCGCCATGATTCCATGGAGCATCAGCCCAAATGAAGGCATTTCCGGCATCGTCTTATGCATGGTTGCAATTTGTCTATTCATGCCTCACTTCTAGCATCAGCCATGCCAACCAATACACAAAAATTGATTTTCCGCCCTCCTGCCCTTGTCCTTCCTTCGTCGCTTTGATGTCGGAAACAGACGTCCCGGCAAGTCGTCCCCACCCCAAAAATCCAACGCTGGCCAAATCGCCCGCGGATTGCTAATTTGCAACCGGCGATGAATCCTTTGGCAAACAGGCGCGTGCATGCCGTGCTCGCCGGGCTGGGGCAGATAACCCTGCTCGGGCGGGACGCCTTTGCATCGCTGTGCCGGCTCCGTGTGACGTGGCGCGATGTGCTTTTTCAAATCTATTTCATCGGCGTGAAGTCGCAACTGGTCGTGCTGGTCACCGGCGCGTTCACGGGCATGGTGCTGGGGGCGCAGACGTATTTCCAGTTTCACAAGGTCAAGATGGACACGGCATCGCTGGCGGTCGTGGGGGTTTCCATGTGCAGCGAACTGGGGCCGGTGCTGACGGCGCTCATGGTGGCGGGGCGCGTGGGCGCGGCGATGGCCGCCGAAATCGGCACGATGCGGGTGACGGAACAGATTGACGCGCTGCGGACGCTGGCGACGCACCCGGTGGATTACCTCGTCGTGCCGCGGCTGGTGGCGTCGCACATCGTGCTGCCGCTGCTCACGATCGAATCCATCGTCATGGGCATCGGCGCGGGCTATCTTGTGGGCGTGTATCTGCTGGGCATTGATCCGACGTATTTGTGGTATAACATGCTGCGCTACACGCACGACGTGGACCTGATGATCGGCCTGATCAAGGCGTTCATTTTCGGCGGCATCATCGCGCTGATCGGCTGTTACAAGGGCATGACGTGCGGGCTGGGCGCGCAGGGCGTGGGGCGCGCGACAACGGAGGCCGTGGTGTATTCCTCCATCAGCATCCTAATCGCGAACTTTTTCATAACGCTTGTGATGGGCAAACTGGTGGGGCAATTATGATTGAAGTCCGGCAATTGCATAAAAGTTTCGGCGCGCAGGAAGTCCTGGAGGACATCAGTTTTCGGATTGAAAACGGCGAATCGGTCGCCATCATCGGTCGCAGCGGCTGCGGCAAAAGCGTCCTGCTCAAGCACATCATCGGCCTGCTGCGGCCGGACACGGGCGCGGTGCTGATTGACGGCGAAAACATCGTGCCGATGAACGAACGCCAGTTGCTGCGCGTGCGCCGGAAATTCGGCATGGTGTTCCAGGGCGCGGCGTTGTTTGATTCGATGACGGTCGCGGAAAACGTGGCGTTCGGGCTGCGCCGGCTTGAACATCTGACGGAGGCGGAAATCGCCCGGCGCGTGGCCGGGACGCTGGAGTTGGTGGATCTGTCCGGCACGGAAAACAAAAATTCCGCCGAGCTGTCGGGCGGGATGCGCAAACGGGTGGGGCTGGCGCGAGCCATCATTTACGAACCGCGGATTGTGCTTTATGATGAGCCGACGACGGGGCTGGATCCGATTGTGTCCGACAGCATTGACCAGTTGATCCTGCGCGTGCGCGACCAGTTGAAGGTGACAACGGTGGTGGTGACGCACGACATGCGGACGGCGCGGCGCGTCGGCCAGCGGGTGCTGATGCTGCACGACAGCGAGATTTACGCAACCGGCACGGCGGATGAAATTTTCGCGTCGCGGAACGCGGTGGTGCGGCAATTTATTGACGGCGTGGCGGACGCAAAAGAGAATTAAGTTTGAGTCATGGAACAAAAACGATTGGAAACCAAAGTCGGCCTGTTCGTGTTCGTCGGGCTGGCGCTGTTGGCCGTGCTGCTGATCTGGTTCAGCAAGGGCACGAGCCTGTTCCACGGCACCTATGAATTGCGCCTGAACGCGAGCAACGTCGGCGGGCTGAAGCAGCGCGCCAGCGTCCTGCTCGCCGGCGTGCAGGTCGGCAGCGTCTCGGACATCAAGCTGTCCGATGACACCAAAAGCGTGACCATCA
>JBEKRA010000435.1:0-2482 GCA_049519195.1 Verrucomicrobiota bacterium | reverse complement strand
GCCCACGGCGTCCACGCTCATCACCGGCGATTTCACAAATGCCAGCACCACGTCCAGATCGTGAATCATCAAATCGAGCACGACGCCGACGTCCGTCGAGCGGGCAGGGTATGGCGAGAGCCGGTGCGTCTCGATGAAGCGCGGTTCGGGCGCGGCGGTTTCGAGATAATTGAAAACGGGATTGAACCGCTCGACGTGGCCGACTTGGAGGACGCAGTTTTTTTGCTGCGCGATTTGAATCAGCTCGGCGGCCTGGGCGGAATTGTCGGTCATCGGCTTCTCGACGAGGACGTGTTTGCCTTGCAGGAGCAGTTGTTTCGCGATTTCAAAATGCGTGATGGTGGGCGTGACGATGTTGAGCGCGTCGCTGGCGGCGGCGGCTTCGGCTATGGAATTGAAAACGCGCGCGTTGTGCCGGGCGGCGATTTTGCGGGCGGCGTCGGCATTCGCGTCGAAAACGCCGGTGAATTCCACCAGACCGGCGGCGGCGAGTTCGGCGTAAATGCGGACGTGGTTTTGTCCCAGCGAACCGGTGCCGAGGACAGCGACTTTGACATTTGTTGCCATGCGCGAAGTTTGCCAGCGCGAATGAAACACTGAAAGTGCAAAACCGTTCGCTGCCGGGAGCGCCGGCATCTTGCCGGCGTGTTTTCTCAAATGCGGAACTGCAATTCGCCGGCAAGATGCCGGCGCTCCCGGTGAAACTTTCAACTTTCAACCGGCAACTTTCAACCGCTAGACTGCCGCCGTGCCGATTCTCGCTTACATCCTGACCGCGCTGGCGGCGTATTTGATTGGTTCAATTCCGACCGGTTTCCTCGTTGGTCGCGCAAAGGGCATTGACATCCGCGCCGCCGGCAGCGGCAACATCGGCGCGACGAACGCCATGCGCGTGCTCGGCAAACCGGCGGGGATTTTCGTGCTATTGGTGGATGCGTTGAAGGGCTGGCTTGCTTGTTATCTTGGATTAATTTGCGCTCATTTTAGTCTTATGGCTTGGCATCATCCAATTGCAGATTCCGACGCGGTTTTTTATGACAAGCTTTTCAATGAATTTCCGTTTTCAATCGTCGCCGGAATTTTCGCCGTGCTGGGTCATAATTATACCTGCTGGCTCAAGTTCAAAGGCGGCAAGGGCATTGCAACCACCGCCGGTGTTTATCTCGCGCTCGCGCCGTTCCCGCTGCTGATTGCGCTGGCGGTTTTTATTCTGGCGCTGCTGCTGACAAGATATGTTTCCGCCGCTTCCATTTCGGCGGCGGTGGCGTTGCCCGCCGCAGTTTGGATTTTGCCACCGCACAATTTATTGCTCGGCATCGTCACGACGGCGCTTGGCGCGATGGCAATTTACAAACACAAATCCAACATCCAACGGCTTATGACGGGAACGGAAAATCGCCTCGGCAAAAACAAACAAACATTGTTGCCATCAACCGGAGTTTTATTTTTGATCGTGGGACTTGCAATGGCGGGATATTTTATCTTGGTATTTGATACTTCTGTTGCGAGTGGATCAGGGCGAGTTGTTAATTTAGGGCTAATGGCCGACAGGCAAAATGGAATTATTGTCGGAATCGGACTAGGCATTATTGGTGCAATAATATTTGCAATTGGCTCACGAAACCAAAAATAAATATTCCAATTAAGAAATCTGACACATGAAAATCACTGTTCTCGGGGCTGGCGCGTGGGGCGTGGCGCTGGCCAAGGTCCTCCACGAAAACGGCAATGCCGTCACGCTCTGGGACATCGCCACGGACACGCTCAAGGAAATCCAAGGCGGTCATAGTGAACGCTATCTGCCGGGCGTGAATCTGCCAATGGATTGGAAAGCAGAACCGGATTTTCAGAAGGCAATTGGCGGAGCAGAATGTCTTGTGATGGCAATTCCGTCGCAATCGTTCCGGCAGGTTGCCGCCAGATTGAAAGGGCATCCGGGCATTTTCGTAAGCGTGACCAAGGGCATTGAATTTGAAACCGGCGGAACAATGAGCCGCATTTTGCGCGAGCACGCGCCGGCAAACCGCGTCGCCGCGCTGTCCGGTCCGAGCTTTGCGCGAGAGGTCGCGCTTGGTGTTCCGACCACGGTCGTCTGCGCCTGCGAAAGCGGCGGCACGGCGAAGACGGTGCAGGGGCTTTTTCACCGGCCGGAATTCCGCATTTATCGAAGCGCGGACGTTCTCGGCGTCGAATATGGCGGCGCGCTCAAAAATGTCATCGCCATCGGAGCGGGCGTGAGCGACGGCCTCGGTTATGGCGACAACACGAAGGCCGGCCTTGTCACGCGCGCGCTTTCGGAAATGCGACGGCTCGGCTCGGCGTGCGGCGCGCAGGCGGAGACGTTTTCCGGCTTGAGCGGCCTCGGCGATTTGATGCTGACGTGTTTTTCAAAGCAAAGCCGCAACCGCGATTTGGGCGAGCGGCTCGGTCGCGGCGAAACGATGGCGGCAATCCAGGCGTCGCATCCGAAACTGGCGGAGGG
>JBEKRA010000434.1:0-2482 GCA_049519195.1 Verrucomicrobiota bacterium | reverse complement strand
AGTCAGCCGCTTCGCGATGAGCAAGGGCTTGAAGGAGCCGGCGGCAAAAAACGAAATGGCCGGCGATGAGCCGCCGATGCCGGATTTGGACGACCCGCGCGTCGAGCGTGCCATGATGGAAATGGAGCGCGACATGGAGCATCTGGACGAGAACAATCCGAAGCACATGGCGCACATGATGAAGAAAATGAAGGACCTCATGCCGCCCGGCTCCATGCCGAAGGAACTCGACGTGGCCATCAAGCGGCTTGAAGCCGGCGAAGACCCGGAGAAAATCGAGGCCGACATGGGCGACGTGCTCGGCGATTTCATGGGCGGCCCGGAAGGCGGCGCGGGCGGCGGCGGTTACACAAAGGACAGCGGACTGTATGATTATTGATTTCGCGATGAACGAAATCCCTTTGCAATCGTAAATCGTAAATCGAAAATCATAAATTCCCATGGCCCACATCCACGAAAAAATTGATTTCACGGTCGCGATCTTTGTCGTTCACGACGGGAAGATTTTGCTCATCCACCACCGCAAGCTGGACAAATGGCTGCCGCTCGGCGGCCACATCGAACTGGACGAAGACCCGGAGCAGGCCGCGTTGCGCGAGGCAAAGGAAGAAAGCGGTCTTGACGTGGAGCTGCTCGGCGAACGTCCGCCAACGACTTCGCCCGGCACCCGCGCGCTGATCGCGCCGCGGTTTCTCGACATCCATCGCATCAGCGACACGCACGAGCACATCGGCATGATTTACTGGGCGCGGCCCAAGGTAGGGCCGCGCTGCCGCGCGGCCTCGGACGACCAGCAGGTCGTCACAACCGCTCTTGCGCTCGCGACGGAGGAGCATCACGACATCCGCTGGTGTTCCTCCGATGAATTGGACAAACTTGAGCCGCCGATGTCGGACGCGGTCAAATGGTATTGCCGCAAGGCCGTCGGGGAAATTTCCAGTTGTCCATGACCGCGAACCAGAAAATCCGCAACACCTGTTTTGTCATCGAGGGACTCAACTCCTTCGCCACGATTCTTTATTTCAACTGCCTTTACTTTTTCATGCAGCAGCGGTTTGGTTTCAGCGACAAGGGCAATCTCACCCTCGCCGCGTTGCTCGGCCTCACTTACACCTTCGCAGCGTGGCAGGGGGGAAAATTCGCGCACCGCGTCGGCTATTTTACCGCGCTCAAAATCGGTTTCGGTCTGATGGCCGCCGGGCTGGTCGTCTGCTCGCAATTGAATTCCGCGACCGGCGTGATTCTTGCCGCAATAGTCACCAACATCGGCATGTGTATGATCTGGCCCACGCTCGAGGCGCTCGTGAGCGAAAGCGAAACGCCCGCGGGTGTGCCGCGCGCCGTCGGCATTTACAACATTGTCTGGGCCGTGACGAACGCGGCGGCATTTTTCATCGGTGTCACGCTGGTGAAAAAAATCGGGTTCAACGTAATTATCGTCACGTCCATCGTCATCGTGCTTGCGCAGCTCGCCCTGACGTTCTGGATGGAAATGTTCGCGAAGAAAAATGCTCAAGCCGCCGCGCATGGGGATGTCACCGCGCCGCCGCCCGATCCGAACCGTCCGTCGCCCGCGCGGGCGAAGACATTTCTGCGCATGGCGTGGCTGGCGAATCCATTCGCCTACATCGCCGTCAACACGCTCATCGCCGTCACTCCCGGCCTCGACGCGAAATTCCATGTCTCGCCGATGTTCGCGGGATTCGTCTGGTCGCTGTGGTGCTTCGCCCGGCTCGGCGCGTTCGTCGTGCTGTGGCGCTGGACGGACTGGCATTACCGCTTCCGCTGGCTCGCGGCATCGTTCGCAGTCCTCATTTTGTCGTTCGCGGCGATTCTGCTGTCGCCGAGCCTCGTATTGGTCATTGTCGCGCAAATCTTTTTCGGCGGCGCCATCGGGCTGATTTACTACTCGTCGCTATTCTACTCGATGGACGGCGGCTCCGCGAAAAGCGAGCACGGCGGCATCCACGAAGCGGCGATTGGCTTGGGCAATTGCGTCGGCCCTGCGATGGGCGCGGCGGCGCTGCAGTTTCTGCCGCAATATGCGAACAGCGGCGCGGTTGCCGTGAGCGTGTTGCTGCTGGGCGGCTTCGGCGGCCTGCTGGCAATCTGGAAATCCGGGCAGAAAAATTAACGCAAAGGCGCAAAGGCGCAAAGCCGCCAGACGGAAAAATTGGAGCGCAGCTTATCGCCGCTCCGCAAGCGTAGCGCAGATTGGCAATCTGCTGTATCGCCGAATGGAATTCGGCAGGGCGATGGCGGTTCGTGAAGCCGGCGGATTGCCAATCCGCGATACAGCAGGCTACCAGTCTGCGCTACGAGGGGAATTTCAAGCGCTTTGCGCCTTTGCTTCTTGGCGTCTTTGCATTAAAACGAAGCGATGGAATCTGAACGAAAGACCTTGGACGACCGCGCGAAGATGACCGAGCTGGAGCGCATCCGGCATTCCGCCGCGCATGTCATGGCCACGGCCATTTTGCGC
>JBEKRA010000433.1:0-2493 GCA_049519195.1 Verrucomicrobiota bacterium | reverse complement strand
TTTGCGAACCGGCACGAACACGTTGAAGATATTTTCCACAAACGCTTCACGCAGGTGATGATTTATCTGGAACCCGGCGCGCAGCCGTCGCCCGAACGGCAGATGCTCATCGGCGCCTACTTCACGCACGAGTATTCGCCGGAGTCCACGGCGCTGTTCAATCCGTCCATCGTGCCGCATCCCGACCAGTCCGGCGTGGCCAAAGGATCGCTGCGTTTCATCTTGAGCCTGCGGGCCACGGGCGAGGGACATATTTCCTCAATCACCTTCCGCACCGGCTCGGTCAGCGCGCAGCATCGCATCACGCTCGCGCCGCCCGTGCCGTTTGTGACCGAGCCGGAGCGCGTGTCCAATGCCGCCTACGTCAAGGGATTGTTTGCCCACAAACTCCAGGAGGCGGGCGTGCAAAATGAATTTTGCCGGCGCGTGCTGGATCAATTGCACGACGATTTCACGCTGAAGGAATTGCACGCGGTTCTCCTCGCGTCGGGTCTGACGGAGGACACCTCCGACGCCACGGCGGCCCGCGCCGCGCGCGGCATCCTGTTTCTTGCAGAATCGAATTATGAAGTGAACTTCGCGCCCGACAGCCAGATTTCGCAGCGCGTGCTTTTTCCGTCCACGCCCAGCCAGAGCAACGGCATCGAAGACGCGCGCTTTGTCCGCTTCCAAAACGACGACGGCAGCTTCACCTACTACGCAACCTACACCGCTTATGACGGAAAAATCATCCTGCCGCAATTGCTGGAGACGCCGGACTTCGTGCATTTCAAATTCAGCACGCTCAACGGCCCCGCCGTGCAGAACAAGGGCATGGCGCTGTTCCCGCGCAAAATCGGCGGGCAATACGCCATGCTGTCGCGTCAGGACGACGAAAACATTCTTCTGATGTTCTCGGACAACATCCATTTCTGGCAGACGCCCAAGCTGCTGCTGCCGCCCGCTCAACCGTGGGAATTCATCAAAATCGGCAACTGCGGTTCGCCGATTGAAACGGAAGCGGGCTGGCTGGTGTTGAGCCACGGCGTGGGCGCGATGCGGAAGTATTGTCTCGGCGCGTTCCTGCTCGATTTGAACGATCCGACTCGCGTCATCGGCCGCCTGCGCGAACCGTTGCTTTCTCCAAACGAATCGGAGCGCGAAGGTTACGTGCCGAACGTGGTTTATACCTGCGGCGCATTGCTGCAAGGACGCAAACTTATCATCCCCTATGCAATGAGCGATTCCGCCACCAGCTTCGCCACCGTTTCCATGGATGAGCTGCTGGCCGCGATGAGGTGAAACCAGACGCGCTGTCAATCTATGCACACACTGAAACTCATTTGCCTGGCCCTCGTCCAACTGGTCAAACAGGCCTGCTTGCTTCCCAAAACCATCGCGAATGCCGTCAAGCAGCGACAGCGGCAGACGGTCCTGAACGAACTTGAAGCCGAACGGCTCGACCGGATACGCAACCCGTTAAAGTATCTTGGGAAATGATTGGAAATCCGACCCGAATCAAAAAGCTGATTTTAAAATGAACTAGCCATTGAACGGCAGACAACCCCCATGAACAGCCCGAAACAAAAGTATTCCATCTACCGGGACAATGATTTGATCGCCGCGGATTTGCTGTCATTGCCCTCGATCATGAAATTCGTCAGAAATGATGCCCTCAAGGAATATTCCCAGGGACGACCGGCCTTCTATATCATCAGCGGTTCGCTCGGCTTCAAGCGCGCGGGAAGTCATTTGAAGGGCCGGGTGGTTTGGGACGGTTAAATTTCCGATCAAAAACGAAAACAGGTCCCGAGTATTGACACAAACGAATGTCCTGCCACCGCGCGGCAAACCGCTGGGCGAAATCAAGGTAGGGCGGCGTTGCGCCGCCACTCCCGGCAGAGCGGCCCGTCCTCCGTAGCAGAACGACTGCGGAGGGTGGACAGCTCTGCCCTCCCATGCTGGACCTTGGACGTGCTGAACATCGTGCGGCGCATTGTTTCCGTCTCCGCAACGCTTCGACGCGACGAGTCGGAGGGGCGAGCTCCGCGAGACCCAAACTCAGGGAAGATGGGGCGTCGTGGAACTTCCACCACCGCAGTGCGAAGCGTTGCTACGGTGGACGGGCCGCCCTCCGATAGTTTTACAACCGCCGACACCTACACCTTCACCCCCGATAAATGGCATCGGGGCAGGCCGCTCTGGAAAAACTCCATCCCGACATGGTCCAAATCGGACTTGAACAGGAGGAAACTCCGACCGGTCGCGAGCAGGCGGAGGAAACGGAGATTTCTTTTCTGTTTTCCTGAAGGTCTCTGTTAACTCTGTTTGCTCCTGTTAAAAACTCTTGTTTTTCTGTTGCACATAAAGCGCGGTTGCTGGCGTCTGGCGTGATTTCGGCGTAGAGGCGCGCCAGGGCCGGCTGAAGGCAAAAGGCGTCAAAAACGCCAATAAAAACAATGAAACAATGCGATTGACGGGGTGTTTATAGGAAGTAACGTATGGGTGAGTATG
>JBEKRA010000432.1:0-2493 GCA_049519195.1 Verrucomicrobiota bacterium | reverse complement strand
TCACCGGCGGCGATGAGTCGCGCGGACAGTTTCGCGACTTCGCGCTTTTTCTCTTCAACAATTTTGTCCAAAATATTCATTTACGCCGCCGACTTTTTCCAAACGCTGTTGAGGCCCAAGCCAAAACCCAACCGAACAATAAATATGGTAATGCTGCCTGTCCATCCGGCATGGCATTGGCCAATTCAGAATCTAGGGCGCCACCACGATTTCCAACAATCAAAGGCAGAATCGCTAGAGTCATCATCAATCCAGCTAGCACGAACCAGCCGGTCAAAATGCACCAAAGATTTCTAATTCCAGCACGTCCCATGCGAAATGGAATCCATAAAGCAAAGATAAATAATCCAAGCTCTGCAAATTCGAGCATTGAAATTTTCCAATTCATTCTCTGCGCCTTTGCGTCTTTGCGTTAAAATCTATTCCTCGTCATCTTTCACTCCCTGCATCCGCTTGGTCGGGCAGCCGGCGCGGAGCCAGCCGTTCACGAACGCATCCAGATCGCCATCCATCACGCCCTGCACGTTGCTCGTCTCGACGCCGGTGCGCAGGTCCTTCACCATGCGATACGGCTGGAAGACGTAGCTGCGAATCTGGTTGCCCCACGAGATGCTGCCTTTCTCGCCGTAAAACCGTTCCATCTCGGCCTTCGCCGCGTCCACGCGCTGGGCGTAAATCCGCGACAGCAACAGCTTCATCGCCGTGGCGCGGTTCTGGTGCTGCGACCGCTGCGTTTGCGATGCGACGACGAGGCCGGTCGGAATGTGCGTGATGCGCACGGCGGTCTCCACCTTGTTCACATTCTGGCCGCCCTTGCCGCCGGAACGGAACGTGTCCACGGAAAATTCGTTCGGCGGAATCACAATTTCCTCATCGTTTTCCTCGATTTCCGCAATCACGTCCACGCTGGCAAAGCTCGTGTGGCGGCGCTTGTTGGAATCGAACGGCGAGATGCGCACGAGCCGGTGCACGCCGCGTTCGGCCTTGGTGAAGCCGTAGGCGTTTTCGCCCTCAAGCAGCATCGTGACGCTCTTGAGGCCGGCCGTTTCGCCGACCAGCGCGTCGGTGACCTCGACCTCCCAGCCGCGCGACTCGGCCCAGCGCTGATACATCCGCGAGAGCATCTCCGCCCAATCCTGCGCCTCCGTGCCGCCCGCGCCGGCGTTGATGCTCAAGATGCAATTCTTCCGGTCGTGCGGGCCATTCAGGAAAACTTTCAGTTCGAGCGAATCGAGTTCCTTGAAAAACCGGGCGAGGTCGCGGGCAAGCTCCTGTTCAATCTGCGCCTGCGCTTCGGGCGGCTCGGCCTCGCCGAGTTCGAGCATCACGCGGAAATCGTCGAGCTGCTTTTCGGCCCTGGCGAGCGGCTCGATTTTGGCGCGGGCCGAACTGGCCTCTTCCATCAGGGTCTGGGCTTTTTCGCGGTTGTTCCAGAAATTGTCCGCAGCCATCAGCGCGTTGATTTCGGCGAGCCGGTTTTGCAATGCGGCCACGTCAAAGAAACCTCCGCAGGTGCGAAAGTTTCTCCGAGGCCGTGGCGATTTCCGTTTTAACCGTGTCAAACATGGTGGCGGAGAATACTGTAAGCTGACACGAATTACACGAATTTTCACGAATTGAAATTGGTAGGGCGGTGCTGCTGCACCGCCAATTGAGGCTGCGCGGCAGCGCAGCCCTACCACCGATCACGGAATCGCGAGGCGGTTGGTGGCCAGGCCGGTTTGTTGAATCAAATTGGTGAGAGTAGCGCTCGATGTCGTCACAACACGACCGTCTGCGAGACCGATATTACCGGCGAAATGATGGCGGGCAGCAGTCCAAATCACTGGCGCATTTGACCAAAGATTAAGCAGACCGGATTTTACAGGCATACCGTCAACGGCAAAATTGTCATCCCCAGAAATAATTGATTCCGGATTTTCTTCGCTCGCATCTACACCAATGAAATAACTGACATTGGAATTGTTCAAACCGCGGGCAAAAGAAACCGCAGCGACACGATTGGAATCGGCAAAGCAAACCAAGACCTTGGGCGAGCTTAATTCATTTGATAGGATAAGGAAAGTTGGCGCCGCGTTCCCTGCGACAGCATGTTCCATCGAACCTCCATTTGTAATCGAAACTTGCATGGGAAATTTGTCACCATGGTCAAGATCCCATAATTTGTAAGCGAGTCCAACTTGCTTAAGCAAATTGACGCAGTTTATTTTTTTCGCCTTACGTTTAGCCGTAGCAAGTGCCGGTAAAAAAATCGCCGCCAAAATCCCGATAATGACGAGGATGATTATCACCTCCACCAAGGTCAGTGCCCGGTTTCTGTTAATTGAGCAGCGCGGTTTCACGGCAGCGCGGGCCGGTTGGCGGCGAATTGCATGGAGTTGATTTCGCGCATAATCATCGGGAAACTAGCGGAATGATTCATCCGAAGCCAGAACGGATTCTCGCGCCTGTTGTTCGATTCTGGCTAATTCACGGCGACGCTTCTTCGCCTGC
>JBEKRA010000431.1:0-2493 GCA_049519195.1 Verrucomicrobiota bacterium | reverse complement strand
CCAAATCACGCCGCGGAAATTGACGCCGAGGCCCGGCAGACTTTGCAGGACCGGTTGAAGGCCAATCCCGAACTGGCCGGCTCGGCGGATTTGCCGGAGGCGGAAAAGCAAATCCGCGAGCAGGTCAAGGCGGGATTTCAACTGGTTCCGCCGGCTTATTGGCGCCCGTGGCAGATTGATTTGAGTTCGCAAAAGGATTCGCTGCGCGGTCGGCCGCTGCAATTGCGCATCAAGTTCAACACCGCCACCGGGGGCAGGAGTGGCACGTTTGCCGGCGTGTGGCAGGTCGGCAATCCTCAAAAAATGGAATCCTGGCAGAGCGCACAGATGAGCCTCTCACCGGACACCTTTCACGAATTTGAAATCCCGGCAAATCTGATTGATGACAAGGGCATGCTGGACGTCGCGTTCCTGAACGTCAACCGTGACGCGGTGCTGCTGTTCCCGGTGGAGGACGGCGTGGAAGTGCTGTATCCCGAGGGCGGATTCGCGCTGAATTTCGCGCGCGGGCTGGGCATCATTTTCTGCTGGATGGCGCTGCTGGCGGCGATTGGCCTGATGGCGGCGAGCTTTTTGTCGTTTCCGGTCGCGGCGTTTTTTTCCGTGGCCGTCATGGCCGTGGTTTTATCGTCCGGGTCGCTGGCGGAAACGGTGGAGAGCGGCTCGGTCGGCGTGGGCAACGATGAAAAGGGCATCGCGGGGCATTCGGCGATGGACGTGGTTTTGATCCCCATGTTTAAGGGTATCTTGAACGTCGTCAGTCTCGTGAAAAATTTTTCGCCGATTGACTCGTTGAGCAGCGGACGCGCCATCACCTGGGGCGAGCTTGGCGCGGCGTTCGGGCAAATCGTCGTGTTGCTCGGCGGCTTCGCCGGTGTCATCGGCATGTTGCTGTTCAACCGGCGGGAACTGGCGACGGCGCAGGGAAACCAATGAAAATTTCGGACCGGTGAACATCCAACATCCAACATCTAACATCGAACACCGAATGGTTTGCAGTCATTCGCCTTTTGTTCTTTGGATGTTGGTTGTTGGTTGTTCGATGTTGGATGTTCAAACATGAACCCGCGTGTCAAAAAAATCCTTTTGCTGCTGCTGGCCGCGGCGCTGCTCGCCGGTTCCGGCCAGGTGGAAAAATCCCTGGATCGCGACCGCGTCCAGCTCGGCCTGACCATCGGCGGGCCGTTGCAGGACGCGCCGCCGCTGCTCGCGTTCACGACGGTGGCGCTGGGCGGCTTTCGCGGATTGATTTCAAATTATCTCTGGATTCGCGCCAACGATTTGCAGCTCGACGACAAGTTTTTTGAAGCCGCGCAACTGGCGGACTGGATCACGGACCTGGAGCCGCATTTCGCGCAGGTCTGGAATTTTCAGGCGTGGAACATGGCCTACAACATCTCCGTCAAGTTCAAGGAGAACGCGCCGGGCGATTACTCCGACCGCTGGCGCTGGGTGCAGCGCGGCATCGAACTGCTGCGCGACCGCGCGTTGATCTACAATCCGGATGAGACCCCGATTTACCAGCAGCTCGGCTGGTTTTTCCAGCACAAGATCGGCCAAAACCTCGACGACGGAAACGCGTATTACAAGCAGCAGTGGGTCGCGGCCATGTCGCCATTTTTCGGCCCGAATGGAACGAATTTTGAAAGTTTGATTCATCCGCAGACCTCCGGGGAGCGGACCAACGCGCTCGTCCTCCGCGAACAATACAAGATTGACCCGGTGTTCGCGCAAAAAGTGGATGTGCAATACGGCCCGCTCGACTGGCGGCTGCCGGAGGCGCACGCGATTTACTGGTTTGCGCTGGGCATGGAAAAAGCGGGGGAAAATCCCGACAAGTCAAAACAAGGCGGCTTCGATGTGACGCAACTGCGCCGCGGCATCTATCAAAGTGAACAGCAGGCGTTCCGCCACGGGCGCATGATCGCCAATCCGTTCACGCGCACCGTGGAGCTGGCGCCAAATCTCGATTTGATTTCCAAGGCCAACGATTCCTACCTGCAAATGTATGCCGGGGAAAAGGATCCGGGACAGAAAGACGACATCTTGAGGGCGCACCGGAATTTTGTGCGCGACGCCGTTTATTTTCTTTACGAAAACAACCGCATGGCCGAGGCGGCCAGATGGTTCAAATATCTCGGCGAAAAATATCCCGACCAGCCGATCATTGAAAAACAGCCGGATTCGCTCCCCAAAAATGTGACGCTCGACGAATACGCCATTGCCGTCGTGAACATTGACGTCAGCGAAACCTCGCAGGAACGCGTGACCTCGGCGGTGCAGGGTTTGCTAGTGCATGCGTATGAAGACCTCGCCATCGGACAGGACGACCGCGCCGCAGGTTTCCAGTTGCTCGCCGATAAAGTCCATGCCAGTTATCAGTCCAAGATGGGCCATGACCAGCCTCGCGCATCGCTGCCGCCGATGAACGATCTCAAACGCGCCGTGCTGGACATGCTTCTCGACCCGCAACAAGGACTGCCCTTCGCCGCG
>JBEKRA010000430.1:0-2495 GCA_049519195.1 Verrucomicrobiota bacterium | reverse complement strand
CATGCTGGTCAGCGTGACCGAGCGGACGCGCGAGATCGGCATCCGCATGGCGGTCGGCGCGCGCGGCCACGACATTCTGCTGCAATTCCTCATCGAAGCGGTCACGTTGAGTTCCACCGGCGGTCTGCTGGGCATCGCGCTGGGCATCGGCGGCGCGGAGGTGATAACGATGATCAAGCAATGGCCCACCACGGTTTCCCCGGAATCCATCATCATCGCCTTCGTTTTCAGCGCGGCGGTGGGAATCTTCTTCGGCTTCTATCCCGCGCGCAAAGCATCCAAGCTCGACCCGATTGACGCTTTGCGCTACGAGTGATTGGGAACATCGGACATTCAACATTCAACTTCCAACTCTGAAGTTGGGGAGGCGGATGCCGCTCGTTTGCTCGTTCGAGGTTGAATGTTGAATGTTGAGCGTTGAATGTTTTCCCGTTTAACATGCCGCCGTGCAGACTGAACTCCTCTCCACCCACACGCCGGGGCTTTTTCAAAAAGCCGTCCGCCGCGCGGCGGAACTTTTGCGCGCGGGCGAGGTCGTCGCCCTGCCGACGGAAACGGTTTATGGGCTTGCCGCAAACGCGCTGGACGAAACAGCAGTCGCCAAAATTTTCCGGGTCAAGGGCCGTCCGGCGAACAATCCCATCATTGTCCACGTTGCCGGCAATGACATGGCGAAATCCTGTGTGAAAAGCTGGCCGGAACTTGCCGGCAAACTTTCAAAAGCCTTCTGGCCCGGCCCGCTGACGCTCGTTTTGCCGCGCGCGGGAAGAATTCCCGATGTTGTGACGGCCGGCGGCGCGACGGTCGGCGTCCGCTGGCCGGGCCATCCGTTCATTCAAGCGGTGATTCGCGAGTGCGGTTTTCCGCTGGCCGCGCCCAGCGCGAATCTGTCCAGCCGCGTTTCGCCGACGAGCGCCGGGCACGTCCGTCAGCAGCTCGGCGGCAAAATTCCGTTGATCGTGGACGGCGGCCGGTCGCGGGTCGGAATCGAATCCACGGTTTTGGATTTGACGATTTCGCCGCCGCGGATTTTGCGGCCGGGAATGATTCACGCGGAATCGCTCGCCGCCGTTTGCGGAGAAATCTCAAATCTCAAATCTCAAATCTCAAATTCTGTTTTGCGCAGTCCGGGTCTGCTGGCGAAACATTATTCGCCGAAAGCAAAATTGCTGGTGTTGATCTGGCGTGACGAGGCGGAACTGAAATCTCAAATTTCAAATCTCAAATTTCAAAGCTCAAGCTGCCACGTCGTCGCGCACACCCACATTCCCTCCGCCGGCAAGTTTGCCGGCGTGAGCGTGATTCCGCGCGACGCGGATGCGTTTGCGCGGGCGATTTACGAGGAGCTGCACCGCTGCGACGAGGCTGGCGCGGAGTTGATCGTCGTCGAGGCGCCGCCGGATTTGCCGGAGTGGGCCGGCATCGCCGACCGGCTGCGCCGCGCGGCGGCGTGAGCATCAGAATTCCCGCCAGCCGCCGTGACCGTCGAGTCCGTGGCTGAAGCAGCCGGATTGACAGCCGCCATTGCCGGGCCTGTAGCAGGAACATCCGACCTCGTAGCGATGCCAGCCGACCCGGTAGCAGCACCGGCCAACCCCGTAGCAGCCACAGCCGACTTGATAGCAATGCCAGCCAACCTTGTAGCAGTGGCCGCCGACCTTGCAGCAATGCCAGCCGACCCTGTAGCTAATACAGCCGGTTTTGTTTCTGCCTTAAAATGAAGCACTTACGGCCAAGGCTTGGATGTTTGCGGCGGCAACCATTTCCTTGAACTGTAGCAGCCGACGTAAGGAGGCTCCATATCTTCTTCAGTTTGAGCCTCGTTATTTGGCGCATCCAATGCAGCGGTATTTTTCACATGACCTTTATCTCGTAAAGAATTTCCAAAGCACAAACGCCAAACCGCCAACCAAGCCGGCAGCCCCGACGACGAGAAGACAGGCTTTCTCCACAAACAGCCCAAACCGGTTCCGTGCAAGCAATTGACGTTGAATCGCGCCGGATGCGTTGACTTGCTGGCTTGTCACATTATGCCATCCTAACCGAAGTGTGGAGTTGGACATGGGTATGGTCTGGCTTTGGAAGCGATACAAACCAAATCCGATAAACATCGCAATCAGGCAAATCGGCGGGAACCAGGTTGACCAATGGCGGGTGTAACCGAGATACACAAGACATAGGAACATTATGCAGCCTGCGCAAAATACCAAATCGTTGCGTCGGCCAATTATTTCGCGAAGCTCGTTTCCCTCTGCTTTAGTCAAAGGCGATTGAGCCAGGTCCGACCAAACCGAAACCAGCGCAGCAGTGGATTTCTCCGCAACGGCTCGCAGGTAAGCGGCCACCGCTTCCCAACACCGCCGATCCGCCCAGTAATCGGTGTGTGTGCCGTTTCCCAGGCATCTTTCGGCAAATTTATCAATTGGATTTCCCGCTATCGCTGCATTCTTGGCTTCGAGCGCCCTTCCTATGACATCTGCATCTCGCCACAGGTT
>JBEKRA010000429.1:0-2498 GCA_049519195.1 Verrucomicrobiota bacterium | reverse complement strand
TGTAAAGAATGCCGAAAAGGACAAGGAGCAAAATGGCGACGAGCAGGATGAAGCGCCTGCGCGCCTTGCGCTTTTCGTAGCGCAGCGGGCGCAGGCCGCGCACGCCGCCGGCGGCGAGATAAGTCACGAGTCGCGAATCGCTTGCCGCCGGGCGGCTGAACTGTTGGCGCAGGCGGTTGAGAAGCGCGGGCAAATCGTATTTGCGCACGCCAAGCTCGTTGAACTGGTCGGGCGTGGCGGTCTCGTCGTCCGCCCGCAGCGGCTTGACTTCCTCAAACACCGGCTCGTGCGCGGGCCGGGGCGGCGGCGCGGAGGGTTCGTGCGCGCGGGCGATGGTCGCGCCGTGCGGCAGCGCGGTGGATCGGAACCGCGGCGTGGTGGTGTGCTGGAGCTGCGTGTCGAGTTTTTTGATTTCGGTTTCGAGCGCGGCAATCTGGTCGTTCAGGGCGCGCGCGCGGTCGGAAATGGGGTCAACCGGTTTTGCTTTTCGCTTCGCGAACGCCATACCAAATAATTTATGATTTACGATTTACGATTGATGATTTTAAGGCGTTTCGACAAATCATAAATCGCACATCACTCAATGCCGCATCAAAATGGCGATGAACACGCCCAGCGCGACGAGCGCGACCAGCAGCAGCGGCCAGGTCATGGCCAGGCCGAACCGGCACAGTTCTCCGAAGCTCATGCCGGCAAATGGCGAAACGGCGGGCGCGGGCGCGGGTTCCGCCTCGGCTTTTTGCGCGTCTTCGCCGGCGAGCGCGGGCAGCTTGAGGCGCGCGGAATTCCATTCCATCCGGGCGTTTTCGATGGTGGTCAGCGCGCGGGTTAGCTCAATTTGAAAATTCTCCTTTGTCCAGATTTCGTCGTGGATGGCCTGGATTTTTTGGAGGGCGTCGCGGAAATCGCCGACGGTCTTGACCATTTGCTCGGCGTCGCGGCGGGCGTTGAACTCGGCTTCCTCGAGCAGGCCGAGGCCGCGCGTGAGGTTGCGGACCATTTCCTGCCGGCCGGTCTGGAATTCGAGCTGGCGGCGGCGCAATTCCTCCAGTGAGGCGCGTTCGCGCTCCAAATCCTCCTGCGCGCGTTTCAGTTCGGCGAGTTTTTGCTGCGCCTCGACGACCTTGCGGTCCACGTCCTCTCGCGTCGGCGCGCGCAGCGGGTCGGTGAGGGACGCGCCGGGCGCCTGGTGCGCCTGGAAGTCGGTGTCCACAAACTCCGTTGCATCATATTCGGGAGCCATGTGGCGAATTTAGTCCCGCGGCGTGAAAGAGTAAAGCGGTTTGCGCTTGTAAGTCCGGGCCGGAAGTTCTAAAGTGTGGTGGTTCGCGAACCGGTTATTTTTTGACATGATTGAATTGATCCAGTTTCCGTGGAGTCCGTTTTGCATCGTCCAGCGGCGCATTTTGGAATTTTCCGGGGTGCCGTTCAAAATCACGAACATTCCCAATCAGGACCGCTCGCTCGTCTGGCGGCTCACGCGGCAGCGCTACTACAGCGTGCCAATTGTGCGCGAGGGGAAAAACGTGATCTTTGAGGTGAACGACGACTCGCAGGTCATAGCCAAATATCTCGACGGGAAATTCAAGCTGGGCATGTTCCCGAACAAATGGTGCGACGTGCAATCCATCCTCTGGCGCAACATCGAAAGTGAAATCGAAGGCGCGGCGTTCAGGCTCAACGACATTTACTGGACGGAATTCGTGCCGGCGAAGGAGCAGCTTCAATTTTTGCGGTTCAAGGAACGGAAGTTCGGCCGCGGCTGCCTCGACCAATGGCGCAAAGACCAGAAATCCTGGCTCAAGCAGCTTGAGGAACGGCTGCTGCCATTTGAAATGATGCTGACGCATTTGCCGTTCATTCTCGACGAGAGCCCGCGCTTTGTGGATTTCGATTTGTTCGGGATGCTCGAGAATTTTCTTTACTCCGGCCATTACCAGTTGCCCGAGCGCCACGAACGGATCCAGCAATGGCATCGCCGGATGAAAACCGCCAGGCGTGCAGACTTTATTTAGTCAGCGAGTGAAAAATTACATCCTCGACACCAACGTCCTTCTCCACGACCCCAACTCGATTTTGAGCTTCGTGGACAATCATGTCCTGATTCCCATCGAAGTCATCGAGGAAATTGACCGCTTCAAGCGTGAGTCCACCGACCTGGGCCAGAACGCGCGCGCCGTGTCGCGGATGCTCGACGGTTTTCGCGGCACCGGAAGCTTGAGCGAGGGCGTGAACCTGCCCAACGGCGGCAAACTAAAAATCGTCTTCTACAAAAACGGCCAGTCGGGAAACGGCGACGGCGCATTCCACGCCAACACCGTGGACAACCGGATCCTGCTGCTCGCGGCAAGCATCCAGAAAACGCAGCCGAAAAACCCGACCATTCTCGTCAGCAAGGACATCAACCTGCGGATCAAGGCCGACGCGCTGGGTTTGCAGGCCGAGGATTACGAGACCGACCGCGTGTTCATCACCGATCTCTACACCGGCGTGATGGA
>JBEKRA010000428.1:0-2505 GCA_049519195.1 Verrucomicrobiota bacterium | reverse complement strand
AAGCGGCAGAGGGCTGCCGCAGTCCAAAACCTCGCGGAATCATCCAGCCGGCTTTCAGGTGCGGCCACAGTTTTTGTTAAACCGCTATAGCCCGCGTCGGCTTTCGTCCTCCTCGTCGTCGTTCTCGTAATCAAATCTGAAGCCAGACTCCCTAAACCGGAAACATGCAGTAGGACAGGCGTCGCGCCTGTCTCTAACTTTGAATGATCGCCTTGAGGCGTTGTTATTCAACCGGGGTTGGCGATCACCGAATCGTGCGGGATAATTTTTAGATGGAGACAGGCGCGACGCCTGTCCTACGGTGTGACCGCAACCGCCCGTCCGGTTTCAATTGCATGGTTCCGGCTAAATCCGGCATGGGTAAAACACCGTATAGCGCCCGTCAGACATGCTGGCTTATTTTCGGGACATGAAAGGGCATAAAATTTTGCAAGCCGCGGAAACGGCCGACGCACCACTTCAATGCCAGACGCATCGGCCCCATCGCATCCTCGTGGTGGACGACGAACCGGACATCCGCCAGTTTAATGCTCAAGTGTTGATCCGCTCCGGCTACGAAGTGGACACCGCCGAAGATGGCAGGGCGGGCTGGAAAGCATTTCATGCCGTCAGCCATGCTCCCGACAGCTACGCTCTCCTGATCACCGACCACAACATGCCGGGATTGACGGGCCTGGCCCTCGTCAAGAAACTGCGTGACGACTGCATAACCCTGCCGGTCATCCTGGCCTCCGCAGCATTACGAAGCGAGGACTTGTTCATCCGATATCCATGGCTCCAACCAGCCGCCACGCTGCCCAAACCCTATACCATCGAGGAATTGTTGGGAACGGTGAGAAAGTTTCTGCGCGCAACCGCCGGCACCTGCGAGCAGGATGCGCCGGTGCTAAATCGGCGAAGGCAGCCGTCAGCATTTAATTTGCATTTATGATGAATCCAGCGCCCTGTTCAGCGCCCGGTTGAGGTTCCTCCGGCCCGGACACTTTGTGCAGGGCTGGATTCATCATGTCCGGCATGGGGGAAACACCCCATAGCAGTCGCGCTGTGGGCGGGTGTAATTTTTGTCCATGATCAAAACGAGAACGTGGCTGACACCGAAGCGCGAACGAACCAGATAAACCCGCTGGCCGCCGCGGTCGCTGCCCGGCGGCGAGGAACCGGCGGGCAAGACCATCAAACTTCCGGGGTCGCCGAAAGATTCGAGGTGACAACATGAATGTGAATATGACAACGACTATGAAAACCGAAAAGAAACGCATCCTGGTTGTGGACGACCAGGCCAGTGATACCCGGTTGTTGAAACTTGGCTTGGAACGGACCAACGATTACGTGGTCAGGGAGGAAAATGACGCCAGGGCCGCGCTCTCCGCGGCGGAGCAATTTCAGCCACACTTGATCCTGCTGGATGTGATGATGCCGGCGATGGATGGAGGGGAATTGGCCGCTTGTTTTCAGGCGCATCCACAATTGAAAGCCGTGCCGATTGTGTTTCTGACGGCGGCCGTCACGAAAAGAGAAGTTGATGCCGGTCGTGGGCGGGTCGCGGGGTATCCATTTCTGGCCAAGCCGGTCGTCCTGTCGGAATTGGTCGCCTGTGTGAGACAGCACCTGGGCGGATGACGTGTCGCGAAGCAAACCGGGCGGGGCCGGAGCGGGGGCGGAGCGGCGTTCCTTCGCGCCGATGGCGGCCAGGCTGAATACAAGGCAAGGTCAGTCGCGGTTTAAGAACGGAACCAATATGGAGCAAACAGCCATTCTCAACGGCGACACCGCCGCAGCGGAGGTCGTCACCAAAGTCAGGCGCGAAGAGGTTCTGCTGAAAGCGGGGGCTTTGCAGAACGCGATTTTCAACAGCGCCAACTTTTCGAGCATCGCCACCGACGCGAAGGGCGTCATTCAAATTTTCAACGTCGGCGCGGAGCGCATGCTGGGCTACGCGGCCGCCGACGTGATGAACAAGATCACCCCGGCCGACATTTCTGATCCGCAGGAAGTGATCGCGCGGGCCAAGGCGTTGAGCGTCGAGCTGTCCACGCCGATTACGCCCGGCTTCGAGGCATTGGTGTTCAAGGCCTCGCGCGGCATCGAGGACATTTACGAATTGACCTACATCCGCAAGGACGGCAGCCGCTTCCCGGCGGTCGTGTCGGTCACTGCGCTGCGCGATGCTCAAGGTGGAATCATCGGCTACCTTCTCATCGGCACGGACAACACCGCGCGCAAGCGGGCGGAAGAGGCGCTGCTCAAGGCGGGGGCTTTGCAGAACGCAATTTTCAACAGCGCCAACTTTTCAAGCATCGCCACCGACGCGAAGGGCGTCATTCAAATTTTCAACGTTGGCGCGGAGCGCATGCTGGGCTACGCGGCCGCCGACGTGATGAATAAGATCACGCCGGCCGACATTTCCGATCCGCAGGAAGTCATCGCGCGTGCCAAGGCGTTGAGCGTCGAGCTCTCCACACCGATTACGCCGGGCTTTGAGGCATTGGTGTTCAAGGCCGCGCG
>JBEKRA010000427.1:0-2509 GCA_049519195.1 Verrucomicrobiota bacterium | reverse complement strand
TTGCCCCCGGCTAATTTCCGTCAATCCTCCGGATTGTTCTTCGTGGCAAGGATGTCACAGTTTGTGATATCCTCAAAGTCTCATCGCGGGTGAGAGGGGGAATTGTCGTCAGTCAGTTTGTGAATCTGTGTCAACCAGCTCGCGATTCATCGGAGTTCGTGCAATCCGTGTCATGTTTTTATATTAACTTCAGCCTTTGGCCTTCAGCGTTTAGCCTTTTCTGTGTGAATTGGCCTTGGGGATGCTCGCAAAAGGGGGTAAAAATGGATAATTTCATGAAAATCGGAATCGCTTTGGGTTTGTGCGCCGTCCTGAGCGCGAGTTTCATTTCCGTCCGTGCCGCCGACACCCCGGCCCAAGCCGCCGCCCGTGTAGCTTTGGAACGAATGCTGAACCCTTCGGACGATTCGCAAACCCGGTCGCTGCCGGCAACGAACACACTTTCCCAGGCCGTGGTGGAACAACCCGGCAAATCCGCAGCCACCGTCACCGAGACGGTTCCCGAAAAAGCGGTGACAACGCAAACCACCCCGGGAGCAACAACTCCGGTGGCTGCTCCTGCCGCTGTCGCTCCCGCAGCTGTCAGTCCGGCTGCTGCTTCTGCCACGGTCAGTCATGTTATCGTCGTTCCCGCAGCTGTCAGTCCTGCTACTGTCGCTCCTACTATGTCGTTCCTGATACTGTGGCTCCTGTTTTTATCGCTTCTGTTAATATTGTTCGTGATAGTGTTGGTCCTGCTGCTGAAGCTCCGGGCGCTGAAACTCCAACTGCTGAAGCATCCCAATGTTATGGCTTCCAGCAAGATTCAACCAGCAGCGGCAAAAAAGAGTCCGTCAACTGAACAGCGCGGAAGTCGAATCAAAAGCTAAATTCTGAAGGCTAAATGCTAAAGTTTATGAAAAAACGTAAAACCCGCATTCCGATGTTCTGACTGCGCCCCATATCTTTTTTAGCGTTTAATCTTGTAGAGGGTCGGCGCCTTACCCGGCGGCGTTCGGAATTCGAGCTTCGGACTTCTTTCGGTATTCGGATTTCGACCTTCGGATTTTGAATACATATCATCATATCAAGATGCGTTGATTTTTAATTTGCGTTGCCGAAGGCTTTCCGTTAGTTTTCAACCGGTTAATTTGCTTTAAACCGATGCCGGACAAAATTGAACATCTCCAGCGCCTGTTGCGCGAGCGGATCGTCGTCCTCGACGGCGCGATGGGCACGATGATCCAACAGCGCCGGTTGAGCGAGGCCGACTTCCGGGGCGAACGGTTCAAGGGCTGGCCGGGCAAGGATCTCAAAGGCATCAACGACCTGTTAAACATCACGCAGCCGCAAATCATCGAGGACATCCACCGCCAGCATCTCGATGCCGGAGCGGACATCGTTGAGACGAACACGTTCAACTCGCAGTCCATCTCACTCGCGGACTACGGATTGGAATCGCTCGCTTACGAATTGTCAAAAACCGGCGCGGAATGTGCGCGCCGGGCCGCCGATAAAATCATGGCCGCGCAGCCCGGCCGTGTGTGCTTCGTGGCCGGCGCCATCGGCCCGACAACGAAAACATCGTCCATTTCCACCGATGTGAACAATCCCGCCGCCCGTGGCGCGACATTCGATGAGCTGGTGAAAGTCTATGGCGAACAGGTGAACGGGTTGCTCGACGGCGGCGTGGACCTGCTGCTGGTCGAAACCATTTTCGACACGCTGAACGCGAAGGCCGCGTTCTTTGCCATTCAACAAATTTTTGAGGAACGCGGGATTGTAGCGTTGCAAAGTAGCGCAGGCGTCCCGCCTGCAAATCAAATAAAACATGGTCTGGACGACTACAGTGGCAGGCGAGACGCCTGCGCTACGTCAAAAACCGTTCCCATCCTCGCGTCAGTGACTTTCATCCAGGCCGGCAGCAATCGCGGTGTGACCGGCCAGACGGTCGAGGCGTTTTGGAATTCGGTTTCCCACGTTCCCCTGCTCTCTGTGGGCATGAACTGCGCTCTCGGCCCAAAGGAATTGCGACCGCTCATCGAGGAGCTTTCCGGCATTGCGCCGATTTACGTCAGCGCTTATCCGAACGCCGGCCTGCCGAATCCGCTGTTGCCGACCGGCTTTCCCGAAACGCCGGAGACGCTTGCGCCGCAACTCAAGGAATGGGCGCAAAACGGCTGGCTCAACATCGTCGGTGGCTGCTGCGGCACCACGCCGGCGCACATCAAAGCCATTGCCGCCGCGGTCAAAGATTTGCCGCCGCGCAAGGTTCCGACGGTCGAACCGGCCCTGCGACTCAGCGGGCTGGATGCGCTGACGATTCGCGGCAATGCGAGTTACGCACAAGGTAGCGCAGGCGTCTCGCCTGCATCCGCCCTAATCCAAGCAGGCGAGACGCCTGCGCTACGGCAAAACGCCTCCATCAACTTCATCAACATTGGCGAGCGCACCAATGTCGCCGGCTCGCCAAAATTTGCCCAACTCATCAAGGCTGGCGATTTCGAGGCCGCGCTTACCGTCGCCCGCC
>JBEKRA010000426.1:0-2539 GCA_049519195.1 Verrucomicrobiota bacterium | reverse complement strand
TCACTTGCAGGTTATTGGCGGCGGCCGATCCGCTGTTGATGACGATGAACGTATAAACAAGATTGTCGCCGAGGTAGGTGACGGAGCCATGCACCGGATCGGACGTGGAAGTGAGCTTCACCGAAATCGAGAGTACCGCCTGCGCAAGCTTGAAACCGCCGAGCGCGCCCGAGATGATGTCAGTGTATCCCGTCTTGGAGGCGACGGCCCGGAAGGCAATCCCGCTGCCATTGGGATAAGCCGCGGAAACCAGCGAGTAGTTGGTGCGATGCGTCGTGCTCTCAACCATCTGCCCGCCATTGGGCGCGGGCAAATCGGTCCAACTCCCCGCGTTGGCCGCGTTGGTGTTCGATTGCACATACACGCTCCAACCGGCCAGGGTCGTCGCGTCAAAGGTGATGGCCGCGCCAGGCCCGGACGGCCCGGTCGCGGAGAATGAGGCCATGGCCGCCGGGACGTTCTTTTCAGTTTGGTTCTGGAAAACGGCAAATTCGCTGTAAGAATCATGGAGATCGAGACAGGTGCCCAGCAGAACATCCACTTTGATGTCGTTATTAAAGGTGACAAACTGGCCGTTCGCCTTCTTGTAACCCAGCGCCAGGGAATTGAAATACTGGTCCCCGCCATAATAAGATTCCTGACGCGCCACCGCGAGGCTATCGCCGGTCCCGGTCCATTCGGTGACGGTAAATTTGCCGTCCTCGCTAACTGGATTATCAGCCGTGACAATATCAACCCGCCCGTCGCCATTCAGATCGGCGGCATCCATCGCGCTAAAGCCCTGTGCCGCGATATAGAAAGCCTTCCCATCCTTGAATGTGCCGTCGCCGTTGCCGAGATTGACGCTCAAGTAGCTCTTCCCTGCGCCCAGACTATCGTAGGTGAAACACATCGAAACCAGATCGAGTTTTCCATCGCCATCCACATCCGCGACCGTCAACCCAAAGGTGTTTATAGTTAAACCGGGAACTGCAAACAGAGTCGGATTCCCGTAGGAAACCTCGCGGCTCAACGTGCCATCCCCGTTGTTGAGGAGCACTCCGACCGTGCTGCCGGCAGCGCTGCCAGGCGTGCTGGAGATGGGGTTGCCCCACGACAAAATAACATCGTCCAATCCGTTCTTCCCGTTCACATTCGCCAGCACCAGCGGACGGTAGGTTCCTGTAAGCGGCGCGGCGTAAATCGAAGCTATGGGAAAGCCCACCGGCGTCCCAAAGTTGCCTTTCCCGTCATTTGGAATCCAGACCACCCCCGCCGCCCCGAATTCGTCGCTCACGATGATGTCCCGGCTGTTCGTCGTGGTGAGATTGCCCACCGCTACGGCGTAGGCCTGGCTCATTCCGGTGCCCAATAGACTTATGCTGCGCGTCTGGGAAAAGCTCGTCCCGTTCCATTCATAAATCAAAACCGCATTCCCCGCCGGGAAAATCAATTCCGATTTGCCCCCGCCGTTCAAATCCGCCGCCGCCATTCCCGGCGAAATGTTGCCGCCGAACTCCGTTCCGCTGGTTCCATTTGCAAAAATGGCCGCCGCGCTTCTGAACCCGTTCTTGCCATCACCAAAGTGGACTTCGACCACTCCCGCAGAACTGCCGGCGGTGGTGTTGTCAGCGGTGCCAAGAATCGCCACGTCCGGGATGCCATCCCCGTCGAAATCGCCCATCACCATGTAGTTCCCGCTGCCCGCGCTGATTGCGTTCGTAATGATTTGCGGGCTGCCGAAAGTTGGAGCGCCGCCGCCGAACGCCTTTTCCAAGAAAGGGGCCGCGGCAATAAAGGCCGCCGCTCCCATGAGTCGGATGAATCTGGACATAATTTTGAAGAATCTGCAATTACTGCAATCCTCTTCTATAACACTAGTAATTTAACTTGTCAATGTTTTTGCTGATAATTCGCAGTGCTTGCCCTAATGCAGGCCAGCCAATCATCCCTCCACCTTCCCGCTTTCGGTCAGCGCCCCATTTATATCTTTGAGCCCGCCCAAAGCGTGCTAAACTGCCGGGGATATGTTGAACAACGCGCAGAATGGGAATGGGAATGGGAATGGCCGCGGGAACGGAGACAGCCACCCGCCGCCAAGAAAGGTCAATCTCCGCCGCCCGGATGTCATGGCTGCGGTCCAGGCCCAAGTGCTGTCCCATTACCGCAGCGAGTTGGTTGAACGCATCCGCGACAAGGGCCACGTCCTCAGCGCCGATGGCCTTCTCACCGTCAAATTGGCCAAGAAATACGGCTTTTGTTACGGGGTGGAACGGGCCATTGACCTGGCTTACGCCGCCCGCAATGTCTTCCCGCTGCCCCAGCGCATTTATCTCCTGGGCGAAATCATCCACAACCCGGAAGTCAACGACCAGATTTACAACATGGGCATCCAGATCATTTCCCCCAAGCCCACCGCGGAGGAAATGGACCGCCTCCACGCCGACGATGTCGTCATCATCCCCGCCTTTGGCACCGAAGTCGGCACCCGCACCCAATTGGCCGCCAAAGGCTGCCAACTGGTTGACACCACTTGCGGCGACGTGATGAGCGTCTGGAA
>JBEKRA010000425.1:0-2545 GCA_049519195.1 Verrucomicrobiota bacterium | reverse complement strand
GAAGGCACATTTGTCATACCCGCGCCGCGCGAAGTTGACGCGTTGATGAAGCAGGTGCCGCGCCGTCGCGTCGTAACCATCAACGAACTCCGCAACGCGCTCGCCAAAAAGCATCAGACGGACTTTGCCTGTCCGCTGACGACTGGAATTTTTTCATGGATTGCCGCCCACGCCGCCGCCGAGGCCGAAGCTGAAGGCGCAAAGCGCGTGACACCCTATTGGCGCACGTTGAAAACCGGCGGCGAGATCAATCCCAAATATCCCGGCGGCGCGGATGGAGTCGCCAAACGCCTGCGCGCCGAAGGCCACAAGATTGTCCGCAAAGGCAAACGGATGCTGGTGGCGGATTTTGAGCGGGCATTGTTCAAGAAATTGCGCTAAAAAATGCGTGGCTGCTTTCGGCAGAAAGCGGCTCGACAAATTTAATTTGCTGCGCTCTGCCGGGTCGCAGCTGCGAAATTCAAATGCCCATTGGAATTCAAATCCTGCTCGCGCTGCTGGCCGGTGTCGCGCTGGGAATTTTCATCGGCCGGCTGCTCTGGCGCGGCGCGCGTTCCGATTTACGGCTGGAAGCTGATTTGCAACAGCGTCTTTCACAGCGCGAATCCGAGCTGGAAAAATTGCGCGGACAAATTTCGGAGGCTGGCAACGCCCGCGCCGCGGCGGAGGCAAAACAGGCCGCGGCGGAAAAATTGCTGGCGGAACAGCGCGAATTGCAGGCAAAGGCGCTGGCCGATTTGCGAGACACGTTCAAGGCGTTGAGCGCCGACGCGCTGAAACAATCCGCGCCGGAATTTTTGCGGCTGGCGGAACAGTCGTTCGGCAAATTTCAGGAGACGGCCAAGGGCGATCTCGCGCAGCGGCAGGAGGCCATCAAAGGTTTGGTCGAGCCGCTCAAGCAGCAGTTGGAGACGTATCAGAAGAATTTGCAGTCCAGCAGCGCGGCGCAGTCGTCCGCCCTCGGCGAGGTGAAAAAACATTTGGAGACGCTGGCGCAATCCAACCAGTCGCTCGCGCAGGAGACGCAGCAGTTTCGCATGGTGCTGCACTCGAACCAGGCGCGCGGCAAATGGGGCGAGGAAACGCTGCGGCGCGTCGTCGAGGCGGCTGGCATGAGCGCGCATTGCGATTTCACGGAGCAGACGTCGGCGGGCGAAAACCGGCCGGACCTCGTGGTGAAGCTGCCGGGCGACCGCTTCATCATCGTGGACGCGAAAGTTCCTGACTTTGATTTTCTGAACGCGCTGGAAACAGCGGAGCCGGTGAAGCGCGCCGAGGCGCTGGCGGCGCACGCGGCAAAGTTGAAGGCCACCATCAAGGCGCTGGCCGACCGCGATTATCCGCGCCAGTTTCCGAACGCTCTGGATTACGTCGTGCTGTTCGTGCCGGCGGAATCGCTGTTCAGCGCGGCGCTGGAGGGCGACCACGATTTGATTGTGTGGGCGGCGGAGAAACGGATTTTATTGGCGACACCGGCGTCGCTGATTGCGCTGCTGCGTTCGGTGAGCGTGAGCTGGCAGCAGCACGCGCAAACGGAGAACGCGCAAAAGATCGCCGAAGCGGCGCAGGAATTTTATTCGCGCGTGGTTAAGTTCACCGAACATTTCGAGAAAATCCGCGCCGGTCTCGACCGCGCAAACTCGGCGTTCAACGACGCGGCGGCGAGTTTTCAAACGCGCGTGCGTCCGGCGGGCGAACGGCTGGCGGAACTCGGCGGTGCAAAATCGTCGAAAGAGCTGGCGGATGTGCAGCCGCTGGACTCGACCTTGCGCTTGCCTCCGGAATGAATTTCGGCATGATTTGCTTAATGCGTAAATTCTCCGTTCTCGTTTTCGCTCTGGCACTTGCTTTCCACTCCTACGCCCGCGAAACAACGCTGCTGGATTCGGGCTGGCATTTCATGCAAGGCGATCCAGCCGGCGTGGGGGGGCAGGCCATGAGTCCGGCGGATGTGAATTGGAATGACTCCAGTTGGCAGGCGGTTTCGATTCCACACTGCTGGGGCTGGGAAAACGCGCAGCAAGGAAAGGATTATTATCGCGGGCCGGGCTGGTATCGGCGCGAACTGGACATCGCGCCGGAAACCGGCAAAAGATATTTTCTGCGATTCGAGGCGGCGAGCCTGGTGGCGAATGTTTATTTGAACGGCAAATTGCTGGGCGAGCATCGCGGCGGCTTTGGCGCATTCTGTTTTGAAATCACGGCCAACCTTTCCGCCGGTGGAACCAATTTGCTCGCCGTGCGCGTGAGCAACAAATGGGAGCCGGACATCGCGCCTTTGAGCGGCGATTTTTCGGTTTATGGCGGTTTGTATCGCCCGGTGCATTTGCTCGTGACGAGTTACGAATATTTCACGCCAACGGACCACGGTTCGCCAGGCGTTGCGTGGCTGCAAACAAGTGTCACGCAAACGCAGGCGGTGCTGGATGCGAATGGAAACCCCGTGGCGAAGAGCGAAGAAAAAATCACGCTCGCGCCCAGCGTGACCGCACCGTATTTCCTGCGCGTCACCGTGCCGCAACCGCATCTGTGGAACGGGCGCAAA
>JBEKRA010000424.1:0-2569 GCA_049519195.1 Verrucomicrobiota bacterium | reverse complement strand
CGCCAGCACGACCGGAAGGACGACAATCAAAGCGGCCATCGCCCAGCCCAACGCGGGGAAGAAATCCACTTTTCGCAGCCCGAAGGCGTCGCGCCAGTGGATTTGATTCAGCCGCAAGAGAGCGGGAATCAAGACCCATGTCGCGCCCTGGAAACTCAACGTCGCGAACAAAATGTTTCCGAAATCATCGTCGTGCCTGAAGCCGGCGACGCCAAATTTGTGCAGCAGCGACGCGGTGAGAACGCCGGCGGCAAAGCACAGCAGTTGCGCCCCGCCAAACAGGAGCACCAGTTCTGGCTGCCACGGATTTCTCGACGACATGGTGCCAGCCTAGCGCAGCCGCGCGCGGGTGACGACGCAAAATTGATTTAACCGATGTTGTCGCTATCATAACGAGCCATGTTGTCCAAGCCGCATCGCGCAAGCCCGGTTATGAGAGCAGCCACACAGCCAAAAGCCCGGCAGGCGGCCAGGCATTTCGACAAGCAGAATCAGAGGTCGCTTGCGCTCTGGGCCGCCGGCTGCGCCGGGCATGTGCTTCCGTTCTTCGAGAAGAAACACCCGCGAGATGATCGGCCTCGCAAAGCCATTGAAGCAGGACGCGCCTGGGCGCAGGGCAAAATTAAATGCGGCGAGGCGCGCGCAGCCGCAGTTGCCGCCCACGCCGCCGCCCGCGACGCGGATGAAGGGGCGGCCCGCGCCGCAGCGCGTGCCGCGGGTCATGCCGCCGGAACCGCCCACATGGCCGGCCACGCCCGTCACGCCGCTGCCTACGCCGTCAAAGCCGCCGCCGCCGCCGGAATTGCTTCCGCCAAAGAACGCGGTTGGCAGCGCCGCCGCCTTCCGGCGCGCCATCACACGGCGGCGGTTTCCATTTCGGGCGTTCGTTGAGAACGTTCGAGGAAGCCCTCAAGACACGCAATGATTGTTGATGCCCCGAACCTGCATTCCAAAAAAGTCCGGCTTCGGGCGCAACTTGACACGCCCGCGTAGCGCAGGTTTGAAACCTGCCGTATCGCCGATTTGCAATCGGCTGCGCGCCAATTAGCCGATGTCTGTTGAACTGTTCACGCCTCGCGGATTGCAAATCCGCGATACAGCCGACTGCAAGTCGGCGCTACGGGGGCAGTGCATGGATGCGCCCTCCGGCCCCGCGGCGCCCGTTTTGTTATGGCATCTTGCCGGACGATGGATAATGTTGAGTCCGGCAAACACAACAAAAGGTCAAACCATGGCACAGGCAATCATGGATCCGGAAAAGGTCCGGCGGTTCGCGGACGAGCTGCAGCGGTTCAACTCCGACCTCGAAAACCGGCTGGTGATGCTCCAGGCGCGCTTCGGCGCGTTGGGCGACACCTGGCAGGATCAGGAGCACGAGAAGTTCTCCGAGGAATTCAAGGTGGCGATGAAGGCGCTCAAGAAATTCGTCGAGCTGTCCAAGGCGCACACGCCTTATCTCTTGAGAAAAGCCCAGCGCATTGAGGAATATCTGCACCAACGGTGAAGAAAATGGAAACATCGAACATTCAACATTCAACGCCCAACGCTCAACGACGAAAATTCTGCCGCGTTGGATGTTCGATGTTGAATGTTGAATGTTGAATGTTTCTTCCCAATAACCATGGCAACCCAAGCCAAAATCACATCGGTCGAGGCGATTGAGCTGTTCCGCGCCGCGTTGATTGTGTTCACGAGCCAGGCGCGACCGGCACTGGAGGAGGTTTCCAGCGAAGGGGTGCATACGCGGCTCTGGCTGGAAAACGACCAGCGGCGGTTTTGGGAAAACGAGCGGCGCGTCCGGTGCAAAAAGCTGGAGCAGGCGCGGCAGGAATTGTTCAGCGCGCGGCTTTCGCAATTCCAGGAGTCCACGTCGCTGCAACTGATGACCGTCCACCGCGCGCAACAGGCCGTCCGCGATGCCGAGGAAAAGCTCGCGCGGCTGAAAAAATGGGGCCGGGAACTGGAAAACCGCTCGGCGCCGCTGCTCAAGGAGATTGAGCAGTTGCACGGTTTTTTGACCGCCGAAATGCCCAAGGCCGTCGCGTATCTGGCGCAGGTGGTGAGGGCGCTGGACGCCTACACCGACGCCGGCGCGGCCGGAAAAGCGGAGGGAAAAACCGCATGAGCGCGATTGGCAGCAAAGGCCGGCTGCTCGGCGCCTCCAAGGAGCTTGCGCTCAAATGGGAGGAGACGAAGAATTACTGGCGCGACGAGAAGAGCGCGGAGTTTGAGCGCAAGTATCTGCGGGAGCTTTTTATCGGCATGGACAAGGCGATTACGGTCATCGAGAAACTGGATGAACTTTTGAAAAAGGTCAGGAGCGATTGTGAGTAACCTGGGCGTCAAGGAAATGCTCGCGCTGCTGGATGCGCTTAAAGGCGCCGTCCGGGATTGTGCCGCGCGCGAGGAGAAGCTGAACGGCGATTTTCGCGCCCAATCCGCCGCCGCCGCCCGGTTGTCGGACGAGGCTGCCGTCAAACGGACGGAGAAACTGGCCGCCGGCGTTGACCGGGAAAACGCCGCGTTTGAAGAGCGAACGAAACAGCATCAATTCGCCCATGAAAAGCGG
>JBEKRA010000423.1:0-2570 GCA_049519195.1 Verrucomicrobiota bacterium | reverse complement strand
AACTTATGTTCTCAGACATAATTTCAACGCGCGAAATTTTCCGCCATCGCCACGGCTTTGCGCATGGCCATGGATTTGTTGACGATTTCCTGAAATTCGCCCTCGGGCGTCGAGTCGTTCACCCAGCCTCCGCCGGCCTGCACGTAAGCCCGGCCGTCCTTGACGAGCGCGGTGCGGAGGGTGATGCAGGTGTCGAGATTGCCGTTGAAGGAAAAATAACCGACCGCGCCCGCATACGGACCGCGCGCGGTCTGCTCCAATTCGGAAATGATCTGCATCGCGCGGATTTTCGGCGCGCCGCTGACGGTGCCCGCCGGAAACGTCGCGCGCATCAAATCGTAATTCGTCCTGCCGGCGGCAAGTTTGCCCTCGACCTGCGTCACGATGTGCATGACGTGGCTGTAACGCTCGATGGTCATCAGCTCCTTCACTTGCACGCTGCCGAAATCGCAGACGCGGCCAATGTCGTTGCGCGCCAGGTCCACCAGCATGACGTGCTCGGCGCGTTCCTTCGGGTCGGCGAGCAGCTCCCTTTCCAGCAGCGCATCCTCTTCCGGCGTTTTGCCGCGCCGCCGAGTGCCGGCAATCGGGCGAATCTCAACCTTGCCTTCCTCGCAGCGGACGTGGATTTCCGGCGAAGCGCCGACGAGCGAGAATCCGTCCAGCTCCAGCAAAAACATATACGGCGACGGATTGACGTTGCGCACGGCGCGGTAAATGTCGAGCGGCGACGCCTTGACCGGCGCGGAAAATCGCTGCGAGCCGACGACCTGAATGATGTCGCCGGCGGTGATGTATTTTTTGGATGCCTCGACGTTCGCGAAGAATTTTCCCTTTGTCTGGTTCGACTCGAACGCGACGGGCGGGATTTCGTCCGGCACGCTCACCGGCTGGTGTTCGCTTGGCTGTTCGAGCAGGGAGATGATGCGCTCAATTTCGCCCGCCGCGTTTTCGTAGGCTGCCGCCGGGCTTTCCGCGTCTTCGAGGATCGCGTTGACCAGAATCGTGATTGTTTGCCTCGCGCGGTCGAAAATCAAAAGCTGGTCAGCGATGAGAAAATACATCACCGGCGTTTTCAAATCGTCGTGCGGCGGGCGCGGCACAACAGGCTCGACATCGTGGATGAACTCATAACCGATGTAGCCAATCGCGCCGCCTGTGAAGCGCGGCAATCCCGGCACCGCCACGGCGCGGTATTTCTTCATCACGCGCTCGACGACTTCGAGGCCGTCGCGGACGGTTTGTTGGTGGCACAGGCGTCCCGCCTGTCCAAATTCGGCGTCCCGCCGAATTTCGTCGGGGGACGCGGATTGCTCTTTGATAGACGATTGGGATTCGAGCGCCTGTCTGCCATCGGTTTCGGGCGCGGCGCCCGAAACGACAGGCGCGACGCCTGTGCCACCCACGGAATATGTTTCAACCACTTTTCCGTTTTCGATGACCTCGACGCGATTCCCCGTTTGCTTGATGACGGCGCGGGGATTGCAGCCGACGAACGAGTAGCGCCCGATGTGTTCGCCGCCTTCAACGGATTCAAAGAGAAACGATTCGCCCTGCCCGCTGATTTTGCGGTAGGCCGAGAGCGGCGTTTCCAGATCGGCGAGGACGCGGCGCGTGACGGGAATGAGATTTCCCCGCGCGGCGAGCTTCAAAAATTCATCAGGCGTCGGCGAATACATGGCAAATACAGAATGAAGAAGGAGTAATGAAAAAACAAACAGTTTAGTTCTTCATGAAACACATTTCACCCAAGGTTGCGCCATGGCCGTTGAAAAGCGGCCCGCCGGTTTGGTGGCGGGAGGCGGGCCGCCAGTTCGCAAAGCGCGACAGCATGGCGGCGACGGAACCTTTCGTGTCCAAAACCATGATGATGCCGGTGTCGGTCTTGGTCTGGATCAGGCGGCCGACGCCCTGACGGAATTCCAAAATCGCACGTGCGTAGGACAGGCGTCGCGCCTGTCTCCATCTGAAATTCCGCCATAAGGCGTATCTGATTTAATTTGAGACAGGCGCGACGTCCGTCCTGCGGAAAATTCAAACACCACACGCCGACACCACTCGCCGGCGGGACGCCAGCGCTCCCGGGTTGCTGGCGGCTTGTTTCCAAAAAGGCTGGCGAGCGGGGCGCATCCGGTCTAGGCTCTACGCCCAATCATGGATAAAGTCTTTGTCACAGGCGCGGCGGGTTTCATCGGGAGCAATCTCGTGGACAGGTTGTTGCGCGACGGCAAATCGGTCGCCGGCTACGATAATTTTTCCACCGGCCAGCCGGAGTTCCTCCAGGCCGCGCGCGCCCATCGCAAGTTCACGCTCGTCGAGGGCGATTGCCTGGATTTGTCGGCGCTGATCCGCGCGATGGCCGGCTGCGATTTTGTCTTTCACCTCGCCGCCAACGCGGACGTGCGGTTCGGCCTGGACCATCCGCACAAGGATTTTCAGCAGAACGCCGTCGCCACGTTCAACGTGCTCGAGGCCATGCGCGCCAACAACATCAAGCGCATCGCCTTCAGCTCCACCGGCAGCGTTTATGGCGAGGCGGAAATCATCCCCACGCCGGAGAACGCGCCGTT
>JBEKRA010000422.1:0-2577 GCA_049519195.1 Verrucomicrobiota bacterium | reverse complement strand
ATTCCCGTCCGTCCCAACCGCAATTTCACCTTTGCCAACGGCCTCCGAGCAATTCTGCGCCAGGACCCCGATGTGGTGATGGTCGGTGAAATCCGCGATTCGGAGACGGCGGAAATCGCCATTCGCGCGGCGCTGACGGGCCATCAGGTTTTCAGCACGCTGCACACCAATGACGCGACCGGCGCCGTTACGCGGCTGCTGGACATGGGCGTGGAGGCCTTTTTGATCGCGTCGTCGCTCGAAGGCGTTTTGGCGCAACGGCTGGTGCGAAAGATATGCCTGAATTGCCGCGTTGAATCGCAAATCACCCCGGTGGTGCGCGACAAAATCGAGGCGCTGGACGGACAACGGATCGAAGGTGTCTTTTACAGTGGCAATGGGTGCGACGAATGCCGCAACACGGGCTACCGGGGACGGACCGGTATTTTTGAACTGCTGTTGCTCACGCCGGAGTTGAAGGAATTGATTTTGCAGAAACGCTCCCACGCCAGGCTCAAATCCGCGGCGCAGAAAGACATGATCAGCATACACCAGGATGCCCTGCAAAAAGCCGCCGCGGGAATCACGTCGCTCGAAGAAATCCTGCGCGTGTCATCGGGAGACTTGCACGAATGAGCGAGTCCAACGAAAATCGGCGCGATGGTGGCGTAGTGGCACAGGCATCTTGCCTGTGTGTTTCAACACCTCAATTTTTTCTTCAGAAACTCACAGGCAAGATGCCTGTGCCACTAACATGAAAGCGTTTCGTTACCAGGCAGTCGGGGAAAACGGCGCGAGCGTCGCGGGTGTCATCGAAGCTGATGATCGCAAGGGCGCGCTGCGGCTCCTCGGACAGCGCGGGCTTTTTCCGTCAAATCTCGAACTGTGTTCCGCCACCGGCGAAACGGCAAATTCCACCCCGAAAACCGGCGCAATTCAGCCGGCGGGAATTTCACTCGGCAGGCGCATCAAGCGCAAGGACATCACGGCGTTGACGCGGGAAATCAGCGCGCTGCTTGGAGCGGCGATTCCCATTCCACAGGCATTGGACAGCCTCGGCGAGGAGGAGGCAAATCCCGCGCTCAAGGCGGTGGTTTTAAGGATTGCCGATTCGGTCCGCAAAGGCGCGTCGCTTTCGGTGGCGCTGGAGGAACATCCGCAACTGTTCGGCAAACTTTATTGCAGCATGGTTCGCGTCGGCGAGGAAGGCGGCGTGCTGCCCAAGGTCATGGCCGACCTTGCCAGCCTGCTCGAACATGAGGACGAGGTTCGCGGCGAAGTCATGGCGGCGGTGGCGTATCCGGTTTTTGTCCTGGTGTTTGGCGTCTGCACGGTGACGGTCCTGTTAACCGTCGTGCTGCCGCGGCTTTTCAGCATGTTGCAGGACATGTTGCCGGTGTTGCCGCTGCCCACCTTGATTCTTCTGAAAATCAGCCACGGGCTGCATCACTACTGGCTTTGGATTTTGATCGCGCTGGTTGCCGCGATTTTCGGCGGACGCGGGTATCTGCGCACGCCGCGAGGGTTGGAGAATTTGGACAAAATTAAATTACGTTTGCCGCTGATCGGCCCGGTTGTGCTTGCGGCGGCCCTGGGCCGTTTTGCCAGAACCCTGGGCACACTGGTTAAAAGCGGCGTTTCCCTGCTGCCGGCGTTGAAGATTGTCGAAAACACCATCGGCAACCGCGTTCTGGCGCGGCAGGTGGCGCGCGTCGCGGATGAAACGCGCGGCGGCGATTCGCTGGCCACGCCGCTGCGCAAAATGGGCATTTTTCCGGGAACGGTGATTCAGATGATTGATGTCGGCGAACAAACCGGAACGCTGGATCAGATGCTGCTCAAAGTGGCGGAAATCGAGGAACGCCAGATGCGGTCGCGGACAAAAGTCCTGATTTCGCTGCTCGCGCCGGCGCTCATTCTGGTCGTGGGCGCGCTGGTGGGATTCATGGTGATCGCCATTTTATTGCCCATTTTCAAGATGAGCCGGGCCATTCATTGACAAATTTCAACCAACAGGAAAAATGAACGCATGAAAATACAATTGAAGAAAACAACTTCGGACGCCTTCACCCTGATCGAACTCATGGTGGTCGTGGTGATTCTTGGCATCTTGGCAGCGCTGATTATACCCGCAGTCTTGGGATCAAAAGACGAAGCAAAAGTTGCCGCAGCCAAATCGGATGTCGCTGCACTCGAATCCTCCCTGGAACGTTTTTACATTCACATGGATCGCTATCCGACCACCGAAGAAGGATTGCAGGCGCTGGTGGACGCCCCGGCCAGTGCGGAACAGAAATGGCGCGGCCCATACATCAAACAGCTTCGCAACGATCCGTGGGGCAACCCCTATCAATACAGTTTTCCCGGAACCCATAATCCGACGAGTTTTGATGTCTGGTCGCGCGGCGCAGATGGCCAGGACGGTGGCGAAGGCCCGAATGCGGACATTGGCAATTGGTAATGCGCGCGAAACCATCATCACGGCGCGGCAAAGTCGGCTTCACCCTCATCGAGTTGATGGTGGTGATTGCCATCATCGGAATCGTGACGGCGATGATGATCCCGGAGATGAAAGGCTCTTTTCAGGATGCTTTACTG
>JBEKRA010000421.1:0-2615 GCA_049519195.1 Verrucomicrobiota bacterium | reverse complement strand
GTGCGCGAGGAATGGTTTGCCCGCGACCGGCACGAGCGACTTGGGAATTTTTTCCGTGATGGGCCGCAGCCGCGTGGCGAGTCCGCCCGCGAGGATGGCAACGGGAATTTGGGAAAGTGGAAGGCTCATAGGTGTGCTAACTGATGTTGCTCTGATAATTTGTTGGAGGAAAGCACATGATTAACGCAACGGTGGCGGATTGTGTAAGTTCTGCGCCTCAATCGCGACGACAGCAGCGGCTCGAAAAGCTGCTTCTTTTTCAGCGCGGTTCGATTTATTGCAACGCCAAAATTTACTACTTCCCGAGAATCCGCCGTGATCCGGAACCCACGGGTTAAATACTAATTCTGCTTCTGTCTCCTCCACGTCAACACATGCAAAAGCCCGACTAACTGCGCGCCATGTCTTTTCTCCCGCCGTCACCAGCAACGGCTTCAAAAGAGCTTTCAAATCTATTGGCAACGTAGGCTGTTGGCCTTCTGTCAGCGCCAGCGCTAGCTCGGCCAAAATTTCTTCGACAGTAGCCGAATGTGAGAGCTTACGAACGGGGGCACCATGATACCAAGTGCATTTTGATAAACCTAGCGGTGCCAAAATAATCCGGTCTTCACCAATATAAATATGTGCGCATCGTCTCATTTGATATTCGCGTAAATCATTTTTTCAATGATTTTACCGCCTGCCGTTGAAATCTTTCACGAAATGACGAGCTTCGTTCCCTCAAAATCGAACCGGAAGCGCACTTCCTTCAGTCCGGCGCGGCGCATGGCGTGGCGCAATTTCGTTTTGTCGCCGGCGTAAAACATCAGGAAGCCGCCGCCGCCCGCGCCGATGAGCTTGCCGCCAAGCGCGCCGTTGGCCGTTGCGAGGTCATACCATTCGTTGATTTTGGGATTGCTCATGCCACCGCTGCGCTGCTTTTTGCGCTGCCAATGCACGTCCATCAACCGCGCGAACTCCTCGAGATTTCCGCCTTCGAGCGCCTTCTGGCTTTGCAGGCCGAGGTCCTTGACGAAATGCAGATTTTCAATCATGGACTTGTCGTCCGATTTCGATTTCACGTCCTGCTCCTTCAAAATGGCCGACGCGCTGCGCGAGTAGCCGGTGAAAAACAGCAGCAGATTGTCCTCGAGATTGTCGCGCGTCTCGTCGGACAGCTTGAGCGGCCACGCCTCGACCTTGCCATTTTTCAGAAATTTAAAACAGGTGATGCCGCCGTAGGCCGCGATGTATTGGTCCTGCTTGCCAATCGGCTCTTTCAACCGGCCGAGTTCGACTTCGCACGCCTGTTCCGCGAGTTCGGCGGGGTGGACGAGATTTTTTTTGTAGGCGTGCAGGGCCTTGAGCAGCGCGGTGGTGAAACTGCCGGACGAGCCGAGGCCGGTGCCGGCGGGGATGTCCGCCATCGAGGTCACTTCCAGAAAATGTCCGTCCATGCCGACCAGCCCGAACGCCTCGCGCAAAATCGGATGCTTCAATTTGCCCGCGTCCGACACGCGCTCCAGCTCCGAATATTTTGCCAGCAAATCCGGCACGAACGTGTCGTGCAGCGTGAGATAGACGTATTTGTCAATCGCCGCGGCGATGAGGAAGCCGCCGAACTTTTCGTAGTAGGACGGCAAATCCGTTCCGCCGCCGCCCAGCGTGACGCGCAAAGGAGACCTCGCAATGATCATAAATTTTTCAGTCCGCTTTTCTGGTAAATTTCCCCGACAATTTGGAGAGCCGCACGCGCTTCCGCAAGCCCGGCGTCGGGTTTTCGTTTCCGCTGAATATCTTTTTCAAACTCCGCCAATTCGATCCGCCACGACTCGTCCGGCCCGGAAAATTCATAAACCTTCGTGTCGGGAATTCCCATCTCCGGCTTCATCTGGTAATGAAACAATTTCTCAACGCCGTAGCTGCCGCCGAGGCCCTCAATGTGGAGCTTGGTGTGACGGCCGTAAATCTCGAACGAGAAAAGATTTTTCCACTCTGTGCAACTGACGTGCAGCCATGCCGTCTGATTTTTCGCCGTCCGCAAACTCAAAAAGGCGTTGTCGTCCACCGGCATGTTCCAGAAATAGGTCGCCGCGTGGCCGTCAACTTTTTTGAAACCGCCGAGAAACCAGCCGGCCAGGTCAATCAAATGGATGCCCTGGTCAATCAGCTCGCCGCCGCCGGAAAGTTTTGGATTTGCGCGCCATTCCTTGTCGTAACCGATGCGCCCGCCGTGGCCGTAGCGGGCGCGCACGAACATCAATTCGCCCATCACGCCGGACTCAAAAATCTCCCGCGCCTTGCGAAACGCCGGATGATACCGGTGATTGAAACCGACGCGGACACAGACTTTGTTCTTCTTCGCGAGCGCAATCAACTCGTCAATCTGCTTCACAGAAACACCCGCCGGTTTCTCCACGAGCACATGTTTGCCGGCGCGAATCGCAGCGGCGGAAATCGGAGCGAGTTCGGAATTGACTGTCGCAACGATCACCGCGTCCACTTCAGGGGCGGCGACGGCTTGCGTGAAATCGGCGACGGCGCGGCCGGTTTGGGCGAGCTTTACCAGTTCCCCGGCGCGCGACAAATTGGTGTCGCAGGCGACGGCGAGTTTTGAGCCGGCGGGCAAACCAGCC
>JBEKRA010000420.1:0-2623 GCA_049519195.1 Verrucomicrobiota bacterium | reverse complement strand
GCATAGTTCGGGGTGCCATTGTTGCCATTGGTGACTGAACCGACATACGGAACCACACATCCAATCAGGTAATTGGCAGATGAACTAGGCAGACTCATGCCATTGGTGGCACCGACAGCGACGGCAACCGTCCCGGCGAACACATTTGTTGTCGCATTGCCTGGATTCAAGAAGAAACCCATTCCAGGTGCCAGCACTGGAGCATTGGTTGGATAATATTCGGCATTATCCCAACCAGTGCTGCCGTTACCCGAGTCAGAAATGTAGGCGGTGAAGTTATTGGCGTTTGGATCCCAAATCAAAATCGTGCTACTGTCTGGCAATGTAGGTTGTCCGCCAACCACCGGCCAGATTTCATTCGCCCCGTTGCTTTGCCCAATGGTAAACGGAACGGTCAGCATATAATTTGCCGACGAACTGGGTGTCACGACATTGGCATAGCCGACGACGTTTTGTGAATAAACCGGGCCATCGGCCCGTGAGGAAACGATCCCCACCGCGAGCAGCGCGGCGGCGGTCATGAGCAGTGTTTTTGTTCTCATTTTAGTGTGTTGTTGTTGTTCGGTTGTTACCGTGTGTGATGCAAATATCGCAAATTGCAGGGGGGGCGTCAACATTTTTTTTACTTTTTTTTGAACGTTTTTTCAACCCCGGATGGACACGGATGGACACGGATGGAAAGCGTTGAATTACAAGGGGTTTTGTGGAAAAAGCTGAAAACTGAAATGCTGAAATGCTGAAAAAACGGGGGCACTGACGCCGGAATGTAACATGGTTTTTTAACGCAAAGGCGCAAAGAAGCAAAGGCGCCAGGGAGGCTGGCGGGTATTTGAAGGAAAAGCAGAAAGCAGAAACAAGCCGGAACCATGCAGTTGAAAAGCGAAGCGGCGATGCGCGTAGCTGCGACGCCCCCGTCGCAGAGGGTGCAGGCGACGCCTCGTCGCCGACTCCAACCGCCCAACCAAATGGTGTGTTTGGTTTATCGCGCGACGAGGGCGTCGCGCCCACGCTCTGCGACGGGGCGTCGCAGCTACACGCGGCGGCAACCGCATCGTTCCGGCTTGGGCACGGATGAACACGGATTTTTTTATCCGCGAATTGCGCGAATGAACGCGAATTAATAAAAAGCGGAATTGAATTCGCGCAAATTGGCGGAATTGGCGGATGAAATCTTTGAACCGCGGGCCGGGTTCGCGGCAAAATTCCGCCGGCGGGACACCGGCGCTCCCAGGAAGAAACGATTGACGGGCGCGCGGAATCCGCCTGCGGTCGCGGCCGGGAACTGAAGATTTGAATGGCAGCAAAAGAACGCAAAGAGCACAAAGGCGATTTCATCTCCGCACTCTTTGCGTTCTTGGCGCATCTTGACACTGTTCTTGTAGCGCAGCCGTCCCCCGGCTGCGAGTTTCCGCTGCGTCTCGCTGCGAGGGCCGCATCGTTGGGTTGGATTCGCGCGGCGAGACGCCGCCCGAACCAGCAGGCGAGGACGCCCGCGCTACGATTTTGCCGGGTGACGCCAAGAACAGTGTCACGATGCACCATTGCGTTCTTTTTTGCGGCTGATCTTTTCGTGTCATTTTGTGCGCTTCGTGGTTTAATTTTGTGATGACGCCGTTCGTCAGGCTGTGGCTTTGGATTTCCGCGTTCGCCAGTCTCGCGGGCTGGGGGCTGTCGGCGGCGGGGGAATTGAACCGCAAAGGCTACGCGGTGGCGGCTGCGGCGGTGGTCATTTTTTCCCTCCTGCGATGGAAGAAACATTCAACATTCAACATTCAACATCGAACATCCAATGAAGATGCCCGAATCGGAAATGTTGGGCGTTGGATGTTGAATGTTGAATGTTCGACGTTCCTCAAAAAATTCCCGCGCCGGTTCCGCCGGCCGCTGCCGTTTTGTTTTGGCGCGCTGGCGGTTTTGATTTTTATTGGCGGGGCGATTCACGCGCCGGGCAATTACACCGGGCTGGCGTATCGCGCCGGGCGGGTGCTGCAATGGCTGTCGCACGGCCACTGGTTCTGGATTGACACGGAGGATTTCCGGATGAATGACCGCGCCTGCGGCATCGAATGGCTTTCAGCTCCGGTGCTGCTGTTCACGCACTCGACGCGCGGCTTGTTCCTGATTAATTTCCTTCCGTTCCTGCTGCTGCCCGGTTTGATTTTCAGCGTCTTCACGCGGCTCGGCGTCCGCGCGCGCGTGGCGTGGCAATGGATGTGGCTGCTGCCGACCGGCTACAATTTCATCCTCCAGGCCGGCGGCAACGCGAACGACACGTTCCCGGCGGTCTATGCGCTGGCGGCGGTGGATTTTGCGCTGCGCGCAAAAACGAAGCTGCTGACAAGCCGGCTCGCGGGGACGGTGGCAGCGCCACGGGCCATCGCCCCACCATCGGCGGCCAAGGGACTGACCGCCCTGCCAGATTTGTGGCATTCAATTCTGGCTGCCGCGCTATTGATCGGCGCCAAGGCCAGCAACCTGCCGCTGCTTCTGCCGTGGGCGATTGCAATTTTTCCGCTCCTCCCGCTGCTGCGCCGCAAATTGGTTGCGACGGCGCTGGTGGTTTTGCTGGCGGCGGCGGTTTCGTTTTTGCCGACGGCGATTTTGAACGCGCATTATCTCGGCG
>JBEKRA010000419.1:0-2638 GCA_049519195.1 Verrucomicrobiota bacterium | reverse complement strand
GGCCATTACGACGACGCTGAATTTCACGTCGGGCATGACGCTGGAAAACATGGTGGGGCATTACGTGTATGCGCTGGTGAGTCCCACCGGCCGGTTTGCGCCGGTGACGGCCACATTCGAGGTGACGAACACCCCGCTGCCGCAGTCCGTTAGCGGCACAATTTTCAGCGGCGACGGCGTGACGCCGCTGCCCTACGCGGTGGTGGTGGCGCAGGACCAGAAGAAGGACGAACCAGTCGCCGCGGTGGTGTCGGACAGCAGCGGGCATTATTTCATGTCGCTGCCGGCCAGTTCGTATTATCTCATCGCGACGCTGCCGAATTATTACTTCAACCAGAGACTGGCGCCGTCGGTGATTTTGACAAACGGCGCGGCGGCGACGAACAATCTGACGCTGACGAACGGGACGACGACGATTTCCGGCAATATCTATGATGCGGCGAAGAGCAACGGAATCGGCGGATTGCTGGTGACGCTGCAATCCGGCTCGCTTTTCTCCGTCGCCTTCACCGATTCGAATGGGAATTATTCCGCCGCGCTCACGCCGTCGTTTTGGGATGTGCAGCCGGAGAAACAGCGGCTGGCGCGGCGCGCGTTTGTCGTGCCGCAGGGGATTCCGTTTGAATTTGACGCAACCGGCGGCAACGTGACGAACGCCAACATCGCCCTGCCAAAGGCCGGCGCGATGTTCTACGGCCGCATCATGGACAACTCGAACAACGCCTACGCGAACATCCAGGTGAGCAGCGACACGAGCGCGAATTACGAAGCGGTCGGTTTCAGCGACCAGAACGGTTATTATTCCATCGCGGTTTTGGGCGACAGGACCAATGCGTGGTATTGCGGCATCAACTCGGGCAAAAACACGCCGCTGGCCAACTTCGTGATGAACACGTTTGATTCCGTGACCTTCTCCAACAACCAGGCCGTGTTGCGGAATTTCGTCGCCCTGCCCGCGACCGCCACGATTTCCGGCCACATCCAGGACAACACCGGCGCGGACGTCGCCGGCGTGGGATTGAATGCTAATGCGAAAATTGGCGGCAATTACTACAAGTCGCTGGACGGGACGACGGACAGTTCGGGGAATTATTCGCTCCCGGTGGTCTCGGGACAATGGACGCTGCAATTCTTCAGCGGCAATTTCTCGGACGCCCTGGACTACAACGGATATGTTGATTTATATGGCCCCCACACCGCGACCGTCCCGCCGACCAACGCGATTCTAAACATCACCGTTTATCCGCTCGGCACGCCGCTCATGAGTTCGCCGCAGCGTTTCGGGTCCCAGCAATTCAGCTTTGCCATCAACGGCGCGGTCAATGTGAGTTACACAGTGCAGGTTTCAACGGACCTGTCCTCAACCAACTGGGTGGATATGTTCTCGCTCCAGCTCACAAACAACCCGTTCGTGGTCACGGATTTCAACGCGACGAACAGCCAGCGCTATTACCGCGTGCTGAAGAATTGACCCGGCCGGCGGATTCAATCTTCGATGCGCTTGACGAGCACGGAGATTTCGCCGCTTTCGTCGTTCTGGATGACGACGGGTTTGCCAAACGTGACGATGAAGACGGAGTCCAGGCCGACGCTCAATTGCGAGTAGGAGGATGACGCGGACGGCCCGCTGCCGACGGTGCCGGTCACGTAGGGCACGTTGCGGCCCAGGAACATTTGGAGCCGGCCTTTTTCGTCATTGATGGCTTTGAGCGAGCCGCTGAATTTCAGCGTGACGGGAACGTCGTTGTTGTTGATCTTCACGGAATTTTTCTGGATGGTGTTGAGGTTGAACTGGCCTTCGGTGGTCAGCACTTCCAGAAACTTCGAGTCGCTCTTCGGCTCCTTCCACTCGACGCGGATGAGGTAGTTGACTGGGTCCCTGGCGGGCGCAACGGCGGGCGGCGGCGGTAGCAGCGCAGCCGGGGGCGGCGGAGGCGGCGCGGGTTGTGAATGGCATGCGAAGGCAACCAGCAGGGCAACGGTAATCAGAGGCAATGTTTTCATGGCTATAATTGGTTTATTGGTTTAATTGGCGCACGAAACTATAAACACCGGGAAGCGGGGCGAGTTGCGGAAAAGAGCGGATCGAGTTTGGGCGGGATTTAACCGCCAAGGAACAAAGGAACCAAGTTCTCGTGATTGTTCTTGTCCGCGAATTGCGCGAATTATCGCGGATTGAATTTGCAAAGAATAATTGGCGCAATTCGCGAATTCCTCATTTCTTCGTCACGGCGCTTGTTCGATTGGCCCGACGATTTGCCGCGGATGGGAGTTCAGTCCGGATGGGCGCGGCTCCAGCGGCGGAAATGTTCGAGCACGCGCTTGGGGGTGTCGTTGAACCAGGAATAACCCTTGCGCCGTTCGCGGGAGATTTCGTTCACGTTGTCGTGGATGCTTTTGTCGCGGTCGCCGAAAATCGGGCGGCCCGTTCCAATCTCGTAGTAGCGCGACCAGATGGGGCCTTTGCCCGGCGCGGGCAGCAGCATCCACCCTCCCGTGCCGGCGCCTTCAAAGGCGACGTTGTTCAGCTTGGTGGCATCGAACCAGGCGGCGGCGGCGCGGACGGCGGCAACGACATTGGAACCGGGATGCGGCAGTTGCGTGAGGAACAGGACGATGTGCGCGCTCTCGCCGCTGG
>JBEKRA010000418.1:0-2653 GCA_049519195.1 Verrucomicrobiota bacterium | reverse complement strand
CGATTTGTTTGTGCGCCTCGTGCAGCGCGTTGAAGGTGTGGAAAAATTCCTCCTGAATGCGCTCCTTGCCGGCGAGGAACTGGATGTCGTCAATCAACAGCACGTCGGTCTGGCGGTATTTCTTGCGGAATTTGGCGAGCTGGTTGTTTTGGATTCCGTCAATGTATTCGTTCGTGAATTTCTCGGATGAAAGGTAGGCGACGCGCGCGCCTTTCTTGTTGCCCGCCACATGCTGGCCGATGGCATGGAGCAGATGCGTCTTGCCCAAGCCGACGCCGCCGTAAAGGAAAAGCGGATTGTAGGATTTGCCGGGCGCCTGGGCGACGGCCAAGGCGGCGGCGTAGGAGAAATTGTTGTTGTTGCCGACAACAAAAGTGTCGAAGGTGTTTTTGGGATTAAAATGGATTTCGCCGCCGGTCGCGCGTTCGTGCCCGGGTTCGGCGGATTTTATTTTGACAGGCGCGGTCGCCGCCGCCAAAGCGACCGGGGCGCCGCCGGGCGCAATTTGGAATTTGACCTACAACTGGCGGCCGGCGGCGATGGCAAAGGCGTCTTGCAAGAGGCTGGTGTAGTTGTCCTTGAGCCAGACTTCGCTGAATTCGTTCGGCGCTTCCAGCGTGACATGATTGCCATCCACCGCGCACGCGCGCAAGGGGGCAAACCACATGCTGAAGGTGTCCTTGCTCAACTTGGAGCGGAGCTGCTCCTGCGCCAAATTCCAAATTTTTTCTGCCGAAAGTTGCATTTGTGTTCCGTCTAAAAGCCTGTTTTTCAAGCATTTTATTCACCTGACCCCAAAATCGGGGTCCAACGTCAATTTCCCCGCACACTTGCCCGGACAAAAAGCAACAGTTAAAACAAATTCGCCGCCACTAATGCCATGTTCGCCGGGAGCCGCTTTAACTCATAGAGTAACCTGCTGAATTTCAATAGGTTGCGCCAAATAATCGTCTTTGTCCATTTCCCGTTCACTTTTACCATTAAAATGCTCGAAACAACTTTTGTAGGCGCGGACATTTTTACGCAATCGGACGCAAAGTTTCTAGGACAACATATTAACTCTTGTTCACGAGTTATTCACATGGGCCTTCCGGCCAATAAAATCAAGCTTTCTTCCGGCTTTGCCGTCTTTGTTCAAACCGCCTGCTCGCCGGTTTCACCCGTGCGAATGCGCAAGGCGCTTTCCACCGTGCAAACAAAAATTTTACCGTCGCCAATCTTTCCGGTCTTGGCCGCCTGGGCAATTGCATCCACCGCCGGTCCGGCTTGTGCGTCGGACACCACGATTTCGATTTTGACCTTTGGCAAAAAATCCACGGTGTATTCGCTGCCGCGGTAAATTTCCGTGTGGCCCTTCTGGCGGCCAAAGCCCTTGACCTCGATGACGGTCATGCCTTGGATTTCCAACGCCGTCAAAGCGGATTTTACATCCTCCAATTTGAAAGGTTTGATGATCGCTTCAATTTTTTTCATGGCGCTCTCCGCTCGTTTGTCTGGATGTTCGGATATTAACAACCGGGCCGGTTCTGTAAACAGGAATTTTTGCGGGAATTTTTGCGGCCCGATGATTTGCCCCCGTCCGCCGTTGCCCGGAATGCCGCCGGGCATTCATTGCGACCGGCGTTTAATAAAGATTCCGCCGACCAACAGTTTTAATTATACTTTCCAATCGTATTTGACAAAAATAAGCGCCTGTGATTTAATGGGGGTGGTCGCAATGATGTTTGAAGGGGGGATGCGCGACGATCTTTGATTTTTTGCAACAGTTTTCGGTCCGGGTTTTGGTTCAGACCCGGGTTCGAGTCCTCCGTAATCCTACGTTGAACTCATTCTGAATTCCCCGGGTCTTTCGGTCATCTTCTGACTGACTGACCCGGTTTTTCTTTCACTTTGCCCATTTCGGCCAATCCAGTTCTGCGGCAGCGTCCCAATTTGGCGGTAAGGCACGACGTAAGGAGTGCTTGCCCAAACGACTCGTCACCTCGTCGCCTACAAACAGCAGACTGCCAGCTCCGCGCGTTCGTTGACACTGCTTTTTCCCGCTGTTACCGTTCACGTTCCTGAATATGGCGACGGATTATAAAAACACGTTGAACCTGCCGCGCACCGGCTTTCCCATGAAAGCCGATTTGGTGGCGCGCGAGCCGGAGCGCTTGAAGAAATGGGAGGCCGCCGGACTCCACCAAAAAATCCAGGCCGCGCGCGCCGGCGCGGAGAAATTCGTCCTGCACGACGGCCCGCCCTTCGCCAACGGCGACGTTCACATCGGCACCGCCCTGAACAAAATCCTCAAGGACATCATCATCAAGTATCAGACCCTGCGCGGAAAAAGCGCGCCCTACATTCCCGGCTGGGACTGCCACGGGCTGCCGATTGAATTCAAAGTCTCGCAAGACATGCGCAAGGCCGGTGACACGGCCGCCGATGCCGCCACGATCCGCAAAGCCTGCGACGCCTACGCCCGCAAGTTCATTGACATCCAGCGCACACATTTCAAACGCCTCGGCGTGCTTGGCGACTGGGAGAATCCGTATCTCACGCTCAACAAGGAATACGAGGCCGACGAATTACGCCTGTTTGCGGACATCGTTGCGAAAGGCTTTGTTTATCGCGGCAAAAAGCCGGTTTACTGGAGCATTCCCTGCCGCACCGC
>JBEKRA010000417.1:0-2670 GCA_049519195.1 Verrucomicrobiota bacterium | reverse complement strand
AGCCGGCTGAACCAGACGAAACAATCCCTGGCCGCATTGAAAGTGGATTACAGCACAAATTTTCCGGACGTCATCCGACAGCAAAAACTGGCGGATGAATTAAACAGCGAGATTGACGCCCGCGTCAATGGCGTCATGGCCGGACTGGCCAGCACGGTGAAATCATTGAAGGCTTCGCTCGACGTGCAAACCACCAACGTCGAGTCCGCCATACAAAAGGACCGGGACGAAGCCGAACGCGGCAAGCCTTACTGGGAGTTGAAACGCAAGCTGGAAGACATGATTGAGCTTCGCAAGCTGCTTCAAGCGAAGATTACGAACGAAAGGACCGACATGGAAATCCCCAAGACATCCATGGTGACCATCGTTGACCAGGCCCAGCCGGGCAAAAGCCCGGTCCGCCCCAATAAAACTCTGAACATCATCCTCGGCATCGTCATCGGTCTGGTGGTCGGCGTCGGCCTGGCCTTTTTCATTGAATATCTCGACACAAGCGTGAAAACCATTGACGATGTGGAGCGCGCTCTCCAGACGCCGGTGCTCGGCGTCATCCCGCAGAATGTCGGTTTTTTGATTGACGAAGGCATCGAAAGCCAGCACTCCGAGGCCTACCGCGTGTTGCGCACCAACTTCCTGTTCTCGCGCAAGGACGAACGGCTCAACTCCATCGTCGTGGTCAGCGCCGGCGCGGGCGAAGGCAAATCCACCACCGTCCTCAACCTCGCCACCGTCTTTGCACAGGCCGGACAGCGTGTGCTGCTGGTGGATTCGGACTTGCGCCGCCCGACATTGCACAAACTGCTCAAAGTCGGCAACAGCCTGGGTTTGACCAATTATCTGCTCAAGCAGAACACATTGGAAGAGGTCATCCAGCGGACCAGCATCCCGACGCTTGACCTTCTGGCCAGCGGCAAGCTGCCGAGCAGTTCCATGAATATTCTTGGCTCCGTTTCGATGAAGGACATGGTTGCCGAGTTGAAGCAGCGCTATGATTTTGTGTTCTTCGATTCGCCGCCCATCATGGGCGTGAGCGACGCCGCCATTCTGGCCAGCGAGATGGACATGGTCATCCAGGTCATCCAATATCGCCGCTATCCGCAGCCGATGAACATCCGCGCCAAGCAGATGATTGAAAAGGTCGGCGGCAACCTCGTCGGCATCGTCCTCAACAACATCAATATGTCCCAGGACGAAAGCTACTACTACTACAGCGGCTACTACCACGGCTATTACTACTACTCGAAGAATGAAGAGGAGCAGAATGCCGAGGCCGCGGGAAAAGACTCCGGCGGCGGCCCCGACCGGAAGGAAATCAAACAAAAGTATTGATTGCGCCCCCACTTTCGCAACGATTAGCGCCCATGAAATTATTTGTCTACGGATTGTTCGCCTGCGCGTGGCTGGTTGCCGGCGTGCTTTTAACCGGCTGCGGCTCGGCGTCGCAAGGCCATCTCTTGATTGCCGCGCCGCCAAAGGGCGCGGACGTGGCACGCTTTCACGTGGGCGACATCGTGATGGTGTCTTTTTCGGGCGCGCCTGAAAACATTCAGGATCACGTCGAGTCCATCAAGGAGGATGGCGCCATCACTCTGCCGCTCGTCGGCGCAGTTGCTGCCGTCGGCAAAACCGCCGGCGAATTGCAAAATGAAATTCAGACCAACTACGTTCCGAAGTATTACGTCCGACTGACTGTCACCGTGAAATCAGGCGATCGCATCTATTTTGTCGGCGGCGAAGTCAAGGGTGGTGGCCGCCAGCTTTACGTCGATGGCATCACCGTCACCAAGGCCATTCAAACCGCCGGCGGCCTGACCGATTTTGCCAATCACGGAAAGGTCTGGCTCACCCGCTCCAGCAAGAACCAGCGCATCCGGGTGAATTATGATGATGCCCTCAAAAACCCGGCCAAGGACCCGCCGGTCTATCCCGACGATCAGATCAACGTGGAAAAGCGGATTTTCTGATGATTCAACTCAACGTCCTTTCGGGAAAAAAGGCGGGCAGCCGGATGGTTGTCCGCCATTTTCCTTTTCGCGTCGGCCGCTCGCCGGAAAACCATTTGCAGCTGGACGATGATGGCATTTGGGACCAGCACCTTGCGGTCGAACTTCAAAGCAGGGGGTTCAATCTTGCGGTCGCGCCGAACGCCTTGGTTGCCGTCAACGGCGGGCCGTTCCAAAATCAAATTCTCCACAACGGCGACATCATCACGATTGGCTCCGCGAAAATGCAGTTCTGGCTCGCCGCCGCCCGGCAGCGCGGCCTGCGCACCCGCGAACTTTTCGTCTTGGCGCTCATCGCCGCCATTACCGCCGCCCAATTTGCTCTGATTTACTGGCTCATTCGCTGATTTTTCCTCCCCCTCCTCCTCGTAATCGAAAAAATCGAGGACGAGGATGAGAACGACAGACGAGGAGGAATTGTTCAATGCCGGAAATGCCGCGTGCCGGTGAACGCCATCGCCATCCCGCGCGCGTCAGCCGCCGCGATGACCTCCGCGTCCCTCATCGAACCGCCCGGCTGAATCGCCGCCGTTGCGCCCGCGTCAGCCGCCGCGACGAGTCCGTCGGGGAACGGGAAAAACGCGTCGCTGCAAACCACGCTGCCCGCCAGCGGCAATTTCGCCTCGCCCGCCTTCCACACCGCGATGCGGCTGGAATCCACGCGGCT
>JBEKRA010000416.1:0-2684 GCA_049519195.1 Verrucomicrobiota bacterium | reverse complement strand
TCCACCAGCGACCGGTCCGCGCCCGGAAACAATTCCATGTCCACGCCCAGCCGCAACAGCGACAGCAAATTCATCGTCTCCTTGGACGAAATGCTGTGCGCGTTCGCCAGAATGCCGTAGGCGCGCCCGATGTGGTTGAACACCACCTTCGGCTTTTTTTCCAGCAACGTCTGCCGCGCGTTCTCCTCGTGCTCGATGATTTGCGCCAGGACTTTTTCCAGCCGCTCGACAATTGACGTTTCCGTTTCGCCGAGCGTCATCTGGTTGGAAACCTGGAAAACATTTCCGAGCGCCTCCGTGCCTTCGCCGTAAAGTCCGCGCACGGCGAGGCCGAGCTTGTTGACCGACTGGATGATCGGATTGATTTGCTCGCCCAAAACCAGTCCCGGAAGATGGAGCATCGCGCTGACGCGTATGCCGGTGCCGAGATTCGTCGGGCAGGCCGTCAGATAGCCCAGTTCGTTGTCGAAGGCGTAATCGAGCTTCTTCTCCAGCTCGGAATCCAGATGGTCAATCGCGCCCCACGCCTGCCGCAGTTGCAGTCCGGGCCGCAGCGCCTGCATCCGCAGATGGTCCTCCTCGTTGATCATCACGCAGAAGCTTTCCTCGCGATTCAACACCAGCCCGCTGCCGGTGCTCTTCGCCGCGTGCTCGCGGCTGATGAGATGGCGTTCCACCAAAATCTGCTTGTCGAGCGCGCCGAGATTGTCCATCGCCTCCGAAAACGCGCCTTTCATCTCCGGCAGGCTCTCGACCGCCGGACGGATCATCTCCAGGATTTTCACGCGCTCCGGCTTTTTCGCCCAGCCTGGAAACGCCGAGTCCCGCACATTGCGCGCCAGCCGCACGCGGCTCGACATGACGATGCGGTCATGCGGGCCGTGGCGCAGCGCGGTCTCGGCGGGGGCAACCAGAAATTCGTGAAGGTTCATTTGTATTTTGTAGGAGACGACGTGAGGAGTCTTTTTGAATTTGAGTCTCGTTACCTCGACTCCTACTGATTTTTTATTTCGGTAAATTTGTCGGCGTCGGACGCCCGGTCAATTGTTTGATTTCGTCGCGCAACTGCGCGGCCTGCTCGTAATTCTCATCCTTGATTGCCTTGGCGAGCCTGGCCTGCAACGACTTCATCCGGTCGGCATTTTCGCGCGTCGCGCGCAACGCCTCCGGCGCCTTCCCGATGTGCCGCGTGCCCTTGTGCATCGTCTTGAGCAATCCAGCCAGGCCCTCGGCGAAAGTGCGGTAACATTCCGGACAGCCAAGACGTCCGGACTTCTTGAAATCCGCCTGCGTGAACCCGCAGCGCGGGCATTTCAATTCCACGCCGCCGGCGGCCTGTTCAAGCTGTTGCGACGCACCCAAGCCAAGCATCAAATCCAGGTTTCCAAGCTCGAAACTGGTCGGGTCGTTGATGCCCTTGGTTTTGGCGCAGTCCTCGCACAAATCCAGCTTCTGCATCTTGTCGCCCACGATCTGGGTCAGATGCACGGTCGCCGGCTTTTCTTTGCAGATGGTGCAGAGCATAAATCGTCAAATTATTTCTGTTTGCGCGGCGGCAATTCGCGGATGAACGACCACGGAACTTCCGCCCGCTGGCCGTTGTTGTAATGGACGAAAAATCCTTCGTGACATTCCTCGTCCATTTCCACGCGCTCAATTTCCGCTTTCGGCGAAATTTTGTTTTGTTTGCGAATCGTCGAATGCGGTTCGAGAAAAGTCAGGCCGTCCGCAAAATCAATTTCAAACGCATCTTGCCAAGCCAGATAACGCACAGCCGTCAGGTCAACCATTTTGGCCGTGCCAAACGGTTTCTTCATGCGCGCCAATGTTTGCGTCTGCGTCATAAACGGCCTTTTTCTTTCAATTCCACAATTATACTAACCAAATCTTTGGGCGGTGTCCAATTTTCCAGCCCTTGCAATGTGTCCACGTCCAGACGGCCAAGCGATTTGCCCTTCGCATTGCGAATGTGAACGTGACGCGGATCGTGATCGCCGATCCACCAAGTAATAATATATCCGCCACGCCGGACACGTCCCATAAATTTATTTCTTCACAGCGTCGTTAATTCTTTTAGCCAGAGCTTTAGCCTCTGCTTCAGTAAAGTTTCCCGCAATGTCAGCTTTCCCATCAGATATTTCTGCCCGGATGATCGGCGCTGATAAAAGTTTCCCGTCAACAACTATTGCCAGTTGGTCTCCAATGTGTTGGCGCGTGATCTCCGCAAACTGCTTTGCTCCAGCCGCGGTAAAAGTAATTCCCACCCAAGGACGATTTGGAACATCGTGGGTAACATAAGCCGATTCAACTGAAGTAGCATCCAATAATGGAGTTTTTTGAACCTGCAGTGTATTTATGAAATCATTGTTCGTAACAGCCATTTCCACCGAATCAATGGAAGGATTTTTTACAACCAAGCATATCTGAAAAACTGCCGAGGCCGCTGGCTTATGACATCCAGCCAACACAAGCGATGACAGAATTATGACAGCAATTTTCTTCATTTCATCTTCCGCATAAATCAAATCGGCTCGCACGGCACTTTCGTCAATTAAATTGAAATCTTAATTTGCCCGCCACTGGATTTACCTGAAAACACCACGCTTGACCATTCAAACATGATGTCCGTTCCCAACAAACCGAATCCGCAGTCGAGCTTGTCCGCGAATGACGCGCGCTCCAGT
>JBEKRA010000415.1:0-2698 GCA_049519195.1 Verrucomicrobiota bacterium | reverse complement strand
CGGAAACCAACATCATCACAATTGAAATTGTCCAAATGACATTCATTTAATCCCCGCCAGCCTTTCCTTCCAGATTTTGTAAAGCTCCACCGTGGCGCGGACGTCGCGCAGGCAGTATTCGGCAATCTCGCGGAATTTCTTTTCCGCCATCAGCGTCGTCACGTCGCTGCCGGTCACGCCGTGGCTCTTGGGCGATTCGATGCCGAAGGCCTTGCAGTAAAAATCCAGGTTGAACCGCCGCGCCGCGCCGTCGCGCCCGCTCACGCTGTAAAACGTCAGTTGCTCCGCGAGGTCGCAGTGCGGCTCGGTGGCGAACCGGTAGCCGAGCCAGTTCTTTTTCGAGATCGGCACGTTGAGCAGCGCCGAGCGCAGGTAAATGAACGGCACGTCGAAGCCGCGCCCGTTGAAAGTGACGACGGAATCGTATTTCTTCGCCACGTCCCAAAATTGTGTCAGCAATTCCGTTTCGTCCGCGCAGGGAACGAACTTCACGGGCGCGTTCTCCTCCTCAACTTCCTCGAAATCCTCCGCGACGAAAAGGGATTGGCCGCGCTGGGTCTCGGCATTGAGCATGGCAATGCAGACGACCTGCGACGTGAACGGCCACAGGCTCATGAACCGCGTGATTTCCCCGCGCTTGGCTTCCTTGGCGATGGCGTCGTCAATCTTCTCCGTCTCGCGGAATAGGTATTCCTGCTGCGCCTCGTCAAACAGTTCGAGCGGCAGCGCCGAGGTTTCGATGTCGAATACGAGTGTGGCCATGCGGGAAATTTAACCGCTAATCTTCGCTAATCCACGCTAATTTATTTTCATCAGCGAAGATGAGCGCGGATAAGCGGTTTCTTACTTGCCATCGTTTTTCCAGCGACGACAATTGGAATTCACAAATCGAAAACAGTTTCGCATGGAAACGAACCGGCAGCCCGAATCGGAAGAAGCCAAACTGCGCGAGCAGTTGGAGGAATTCCTCCGCTACGCCCGCGTGTTGGAGGACGTCACCCGCGCGCCGGCCAATCTGCCCCGCTCCAAGGAAATCCGCCCGGTCGTCCCGGCGCATGACACCTTCCTGCCCGGATCAATTTTGACGACGCTGTTTCGCAACCCGAAAACCGGCCGCACGGCGGCGTTCAAGAGCGAGGACCTCGCCCAGTTGGACGGCATGGCGACGGATTACCTGCTGAATTATTACCTGGCGCAATCGGTGTTCACGGCGGACGACTTGGCGCGGCTGCGCAACAGCATCGAGGCGCACACGCGGCGGCTGTATCAGTTGATGCGCAACAGCGACTGGCGCACGCAGGTTTTCGGCTACGATGTCGCCAAGGAAAAAGCCATCCTGCGCAGCCTGCTGCAATTGCGCCTGCTGGTGGAATGCGTGCAAATCCTCACGCCGCCGCTGATGACCGTCAAACGCATCGGCGACGGCGAGTTCGATTTGATTGACGACCTGCACAGCCTGGTGCGGCTGCTGGCGCTGGCATTGTGGCAGCGGCTGGCCACGGACGGCTCGGAATTGCAGGCTTACGGCGCGCTGTCGGTCTGCATCGCGGGACTCGCCGCGAAAGCGGACGACGCGCTGTCGTTGATCGAATCCGGTTACGCCGCCGCCAATGGCGACGAGGCCGCGTTCAAGAAGTGGTTCGAGAAAGGCGGGCGCAAGGCGATGGAGCGCGTCGAGACGATGTTGCAGCCGGTGGACAAGCACGGGCTGGACGAAATTTTCGCCCTGTTCACGCGGCACGCGTTGGATTTGGGTTTGCAGCCGGTCACAATTGAATTTGTCCGGCAGACACTGCAAACGCTGGTGACGACGCTGGCGAACATGGACCACGAAATGTCCGACGCCTGCCGCCGCCGGTCCGCCGTCATCTCCGCGCAATTCACGGAAGTGTCGAGGCAATACGCCGTGGATTTCAACGTGCGCGCCGCCGATCCCGGCGTGAGCGAGGAAGACTTGAACGCGATTTTCAAGGAACTCGACGCGCTCGTCGGCCTTTATCCGGTCAAGAACGAAGTCCACCGCGCCACGAATTTTGCGCGGATGCAGGTGATGCGCCGGCAGCAGGGATTGCCCGTGGTGCAGGCGAGTTTGCACAGTTGTTTCTTCGGCAATCCCGGCACCGGCAAGACCACTGTGGCGCGGCTGATGGGCCGCATTTACAAATCGCTCGGCCTGCTCCGGCGCGGCCACGTGGTCGAATGCGACCGCGGCCGGCTCGTGGCCGAATACGTCGGCCAGACGGCGGTGCGCACGCACGCGATGATTGATTCGGCGCTCGACGGCATTTTGTTCATTGACGAAGCCTACGCGCTGGCCGGGCGCGGCGCGGAGGATTACGGCAGCGAAGCCATCGAGACGCTGCTCAAGCGGATGGAAGACGACCGCGACCGGCTGGTGGTCGTCGTGGCCGGCTACAACGAGCCGATGAAACAATTCATCGCGTCGAATCCCGGCCTTGAATCGCGCTTCACGAATTATCTGAACTTTCCCGACTATTCGCCGGAGGAACTGGCAGAAATCTTCCATCGGATGGCCTCGCAAAGCGGACTTGTCTCCGCGCCGGATACGGAGAAGAAAGTCCTGGCCATCTGCAAAAATCTGCATGCCGCGCGCAATGAACAATTTGGCAACGCGCGCGAGGTGCGGAACCTGTTCGAGTCCGCCGTGCGCAATCAAAGCACACGCCTCGTCAACAGC
>JBEKRA010000414.1:0-2704 GCA_049519195.1 Verrucomicrobiota bacterium | reverse complement strand
GCGTCCGCCATTTCGCCGGGGCCGTTCACGATGCAGCCCATGATGGCAATCTTCACGCCCTTGAGATGCTCCGTCCGCGCCTTGATGCGCGCCGTCACGGTCTGGAGATTGAACAGCGTCCGCCCGCAGGAAGGGCAGGCGACGTAATCGGTCTTGAAGCTGCGGCAACCGGCGGCTTGAAGGATGTTGTAGGCGAGTCGAAGACTCTGGCTGGCGTCCGCCTCGCCGCGAACGAGAATCGCGTCGCCAATCCCATCCGCCAGCAGTGAGCCGATGACGACCGCCGCGCGGAGTAGGGCAATCTTGGGCTCGAGTAGGACAGGCGTCGCGCCTGTCTCCATATTCTTTTGCCCTGAAGATAAATTAGAGACAGGCGCGACGCCTGTCCTACGGTCATCGAATCCGAGACAATCCTTCAGCAAAATGGGATTGTTGCGGCCAAGCCGTTTTAATTTTGCCGCGAGCAAACGGAACGCGGTGGTGGCCGGAAGCTTCACGCCGTCCTTCACCGTGACCAGTTGCGTCTCGCAATTGATTTCAAAATCCTGCGTCGGGTCAATCTCGGCGATGTTCAGGTCTTCGTAAATCGCCTCCGGCTTCACGTCGTCCTTTGGGCGGATCTTCGGCGCAACTTTGTCCCAGGTCGCTTTGGCGACGACGACTCGAATCAATTGTTCGCCGCCGCACTTGATTCCGTCGGCCAGTTCGATCTCCGGCGTTTCCCGGCGTGAGAAATGGAAAGGGTCGAATGGCCAGGTTGGATCGTTGATTGGTTGATCTGGGTGGAACAGAGCCTCCGGCCTGTTCAATCCGGCGTCGCGCCGGATTGAAGGCGCGTGAGCGTGCGAATTTTCCCCTCCACCTGTTTCCGGCGCGACGCCGGAAACAACAGGCGGGACGCCTGTTCCACCCGTTGAAATTGTCAGTTTGGGAATCTGCGCCAACAAATCGCGGCAGACTTCGATTTCGCGCGGAGAATCTTCGGTGAGCGAGACGCGGATGGTGTCGCCGAGTCCGTCGCACAGCAGCGAGCCGATGCCGATGGCGGATTTTATGCGGCCATCCTCGCCTTCGCCGGCTTCGGTGACGCCAAGATGAATCGTATAATTCCAATCCGGTCCTTCCTGTTCAAGCCGCGCGACGAGCAGCCGGTAGCATTCAATCATCACCTTGGGGTTGGACGACTTCATGGAAAACTTGAAGTTGTGGAAGTCGTGCTTGCGGCAGATGCGGGCGAATTCCAGCGCGCTCTCGACCATGCCCAGAGGCGAATCGCCGTAGCGGTTCATGATGCGGTCGGAAAGCGAGCCGTGGTTGGTGCCGATGCGGATGCAACGCTTCAATTTCTTCGCCTCGATGACGAGCGGCGCGAATTTTTCCTCGATACGCTTCAATTCCTCCGCGTATTGCCCGTCGTTGTATTCCTTGACGGCAAATTTTTTCGAGTCGGCATAGTTGCCTGGATTGACACGAACGACTTCGACCCATTTCACGGCTTCCATCGCGGCTTCGGGCTTGAAATGGATGTCGGCGACAACCGGCACGAGGCAGCCACGCTTGCGGAGTTCGGCGACGATGTTCTGGAGGTTCGCCGCGTCCTTGACGGTCGGCGCGGTGATGCGGACGATCTGGCATCCGACGGCGACGAGTTCGAGCGTCTGCTTCACGCACTCGGCGGTGTCCATGGTGTCGCAGGTGAGCATGGACTGCATGACGACGGGATGGCTGCCGCCGATGATGACGCCGCCGCGCGCCGGGTCGCCGATGATGATTTCGCGAGTTTTGCGGCGGTGATAATGGAATGGAGATTCGCAGTAGCGCATGAATCACCTGGAATGCGCGGGCGCGGAGTCGGCTGGCTGCGCGGATTGCTGGATTTGCACGTCAGTTTTGAACATTGAGCGGTAAAGCCCAAACCGCTTGATGTCGCCGAAAATCGTGATGTAAAGCATGAACGACATCAGCAGCACAAAGAAGCCGGTCGTGGTGTATTCGACAAATTTGAGGCTCAACGGACGGCGGCGGATTTTTTCGACGATTGACATGAGAATGTGGCCACCGTCGAGCACGGGGATTGGCAGCAGGTTGATGAACGCGAGATTGATGTTCAGCAGCACGAGGAAGCTCAACGCGAGGCGAATGTCGGCCATAAAATAGGAACCGAGAATGGCCAGAATGCCCACCGGCCCGGCCAGGTCTTTCGCGCCGACGCCGGTCTGTTTGGAGTGCGCCAGCGCGCTGAACGTATCAACCATCTTCGTGCAAACGTCCCTGACCTGCGCCCACGGCGTCGGGTGTTGCACCTGGTAAACGCCCGCGCTGTAGTTGAAGCTGATGCCAATCCGGGCGCGTTTGGTGGCCGGGTCGTATTGCGGCGTCACGGTCACGCTTTTCTTTTCATTTTTGCGGTCGAAAACAATTTCACACGGCTTGCCCGCCGATTTCGAAATCAGCTCAATCATCTGGCTTTGGCCGGGCACGGGAATTCCATTTACAGAAAGAATTTTGTCGCCTGACAGCAGTCCGGCCAACGCCGCCGGCTTGCCGCTTTCCACCGCGCCGACGACCGGATGTTGGCGCGGGTCGAGGTTCAGGGTTTTCAGGCTTAACACATTGCTCACCGTGGTGGCGAGGTAGTAAGTGTTTGAAACGCTGCCGTGCTCGATGACCACCGGAATCACGTTTGTGCGGGCGATCATCGTGA
>JBEKRA010000413.1:0-2710 GCA_049519195.1 Verrucomicrobiota bacterium | reverse complement strand
CTCATAAAATTTCTTCCGTTGAATTATTTCACGCTGTCGGCTGGAACAATTTTGATGCTGATGACGCCCATGCGTTTGTCAGGGCGATCCTGTGGATGCGTTGGCGTTGTGGCGATTTTTTCCAGCACGTCGTCGCCTTTGATCAATTTGCCGAACGCGGTGTATTGATGGTCGAGAAACGTCGGGTTGCCGTGGCAGATGAAAAATTGCGAGCCGGCGGAATCTGGATCTTGCGAGCGCGCCATGGAAAGGACGCCGCGCGTGTGTGAGCGGCCATTGAACTCGGCCTTGATCTTGTAACCTGGGTCGCCCGTGCCCCACATGGCTTCCTTGCTTGGGTCTTTGGTCAGCGGATCGCCCCCTTGAATCATGAAATTCTTGATGACGCGATGAAAGCAGGTGCCGTCGTAGAAGCCCTGATTGGCGAGTTTCTTGAAATTGGCGACGGTGTTGGGCGCGACGTCCGGCCAGAATTCGACGACCATGGTGCCTTCAGTCGTGTTGATGACGGCCACTTCGCTGGTGCTGTTTGTGTTCGCCGTTTGGTTGCCGGCGGGATTGTTGGTTTGTTCAGCCTTGCTGCAAGAAACCAGTGCGATGCCGGTCATCAGGCTGAATGCGCGGATTAAATTGGATGCTTTCATGGGCGCGAACTTTTCCAGAGTCGCGGCCAAAAGTCACGCACGGAATTCAATCTTTTTTCATCGAGCGCGTGATGAGGCTGCCGCGTCCGGTCCGGCGGCTGCGGAAAAAGGCCAGTGCGCCCAATGCGCCGGCGGCAATCAACAGCGCCCTGCCGATGGCAAGCGCGCCTTTGTGGTCCGTGCCGGAGGTTTTCGGCGTTGGCACGACCGGGTTTGTGGATGCCACCGGGTTGGATGGCGGAACGGGAACGGGTTTCGCCGGTATCACCGGCGCGGGATTGGTTGGCGCGAACGAACCGGCAGTTGGCGCAGGCGCGGGATTGGTTTGAATCGCCGGCGCGGTCATGCTCTTGGGTGCGACCAAGCTGGTTGGCGGAGTGGAAACAACGTTTGTTGGCGGCATTGAGGCAGAGGGCGGCGGCGGCGGTGCGACCGGATTCGCGGGCACAACCGGATTGGTTGGCGTGGCGGGAACAATGTTCGTTGGCATCTCCGGTGCGAAATTTGTTGGCGTCACCGGCGCGGGTTTTGCCGGCTGCGGCGGCGCAGGCGCGGGCGGCCAGTTGGTTTCCACTTTTGTGCCGACGATGATCAGCGGCGGTCCGGTGGGCGGCGGCGTGATAACTGGCGCGGGCGTCGGCGTTATTGCCGGCGCGGGCGGAGCGGGCGGCGGCGGAAATTCGGGGACACTCACCATGCCGGGCGGGAAATTCATCGTGCAGCCGGCGTATTGGCCCAATTGTGTGCGAAACACGAGAACGAACGGCTGCCGCGTCTTTTTTTGCCCGGCCAGCTGCTGCTTAAAAACTTGGTTGATACCGGCATCATAAGGCGTCCACTTGATTTCATCCCCGCCGTCGCAAAAAATCAGCACCGTCAGCCGCCCGGAATTCTGGATCACCTGGTTCAGTTGCGGCTGCAATGAGCCGAAGCGGGTGCTGTTGGCATAATGTTGTTTGCCAACGAACTTGTTGATGCTGGCGGCGATTTTCACGGCATCGTCCGGCATCCAGTGTTGCAGCGGAAACTGCCCGGTGCGCAAATCCCGGTCGAACGTCCAAATGCCGAGGCTGTCGCCCGCGCGCAACTGGCCGCCCATGCTGGTCGCCAACAACTGGTTCACCTCGGTCTGCACCGCCGGCAGCCGCTTCTTCATCTCCGACGATGTGTCAAAAATAAACAGAAAACGCTCTTCGCCGATTTGCGTCGCGGACTGTGCGCGACCCGGCGTGGTGAATTGAACTCCCGCGCACAGCGCGAACACAGCCGGCGCGCATCGTGAGAAAAATTTCAACGGCTTCATTTCAGTTGGCATCGGGCCGGCGCTTGAACCGGTTCCGCTCCATACGATTGTGGTTTTTCAATTCGTCCTGCAATTCCGTCAGCGCGCCTTCAACCATGCGGATGAAATTCGCGCAGCTCGCCGCCGCGCCGCCAAACCCGATCACCGTGTCGCGTTCCGCCAGGTCGTCCGTCACCGCGAGCACCTCGCCGTAGGGCTGAAAGCGATGCGCCGCTCGCTCAATCATTTGGTCGGCGGTCTGCCCGGCGCGCGAAAACAAAACCTCCACCGCGCCGCCAGCTTCATGCTTTGGCGTGTTCGGCGGCGCGCCCGCGCCGTCAAAAAAAATCGTCACCGGCTCGCCCGTCGCGTCGTGATAGCGCGTCAGGACGTGGACCAGCTCGTCCCGCGCCCGCGCCGAATGCCGCGGTGCGCCGGGAGCCAGTTCCGGCCAGTTGTGCAGCAGGCTATAGCCGTCCACCAAGATGCGCGCCAGCGCCATGCGATGACAGTAGCCGAAAATGTTCAAAGTCCAAAGTCCAAAGTCGCGGCCTTCGTGGAATCAATCGGTTTCATTTTAGACTTTGGACTTTGGACTTCAGACTTTAGACTGGCTTGAATGTCCGCCGCTGAATCCATTTTTCAGAAATCCAACCGCCGCATTGCCGCGCTGGCGCTGGTGATTCTCGCGCTCGACCAGTCCGCCAAATGGCTCGTGTTGAAAACGCTCCCGCCAGACCGGGAAAAAATCGTCATCGGCGGCTTTTTCAAATTTGTCCACTGG
>JBEKRA010000412.1:0-2724 GCA_049519195.1 Verrucomicrobiota bacterium | reverse complement strand
GATGCGTGGTGGGTGCAGCCGCTGTTCGTCTTTCTCGGCTTTTCGGCCTTCATCGTCTATTCCACCTGGGTGGCGTTCAACCCGTCATACAACGGAACCTGCGCCTATTGGTTCAACGGTGGTGGCACGGATTATATGTCGCCGTTTTACTCGCCGGAGATTTTCGGCGCGTCGCCGCATGCAATTTTCGGGACGGCACCGACTTGGTGGCCGTCGTGGCTGCCCAAATTTTCGCCGGCCTTCCTGATTTTGTGGGCGCCGGCCGGTTTCCGATTCACCTGCTATTATTATCGCGGCGCGTATTACAAGGCGTTCTGGGCCGATCCCTTGAACTGCGCCGTCGGCGAGCCGCGCAAATCTTTTCTCGGCGAGCATTCCTTCCCGCTCATCATGCAAAACATCCACCGCTATTTCATGTATCTGGCGGTGTTGTTCATTTTCATCCTCGGATACGACGCGTGGAAGGCGATGTGGTTCGCGGACGCAACCGGCGCGACGCATTTGGGCGTCGGCATCGGAACGCTGGTTTTGATTGTGAACGTGGTCCTGCTCGCGGGTTACACATTCGGCTGCAACTCGCTGCGGCATTTGATAGGCGGATTCCTGGACGAGCCGTCAAAAGTTGCGACCTGCGCGAAAGGTTACGCGTGCGTCAGTTGTTTCAACCGCTGCCATATGCTCTGGGCTTGGTTGAGCCTGTTCTGGGTCGGGTTCACCGATGTTTACGTCCGGCTTTGCGCGATGGGCATCTGGCGCGATTTCAGATTTTTCTAAACCGAAAACGAAATTCTATCTGTGGCCAACAATTACGAAACATTTGAATACGACGCGCTCGTCATCGGCGCGGGTGGCGCTGGCTTGCGCGCGGCCATCGAAGCCTCGGCGGCGGGCGTGAAAGTCGGGCTGGTCTGCAAATCGCTGCTCGGCAAGGCGCACACCGTCATGGCTGAAGGCGGCATGGCGGCGGCGATGGGCAACGTGGACGACCGCGACAACTGGCGCGTGCATTTCGCCGACACGATGCGCGGCGGCCAATACGTCAACAACTGGCGCATGGCCGAACTGCACGCCAAGGAAGCGCCCGAACGAGTGCATGAACTCGAAGCCTGGGGCGCGGTGTTCGACCGCACCAAGGACGGCAAGATTCTCCAGCGCAATTTCGGCGGCCATCGTTATCCGCGCCTGGCGCACGTTGGCGACCGCACGGGTCTCGAATTGATCCGCACGTTGCAGGATCACGGCATTCATCAAGGCATCGCAGTCCACATGGAGCACACGATTGTTTCGCTGCTCAAGGACGGCGACCGCGTCGTGGGCGCGTTCGGCTATGACCGCGAGCGCGGGCGGTTCAAGATTTTCAAGGCAAAAGCCGTCGTCATCGCCACCGGCGGCATCGGGCGCGCCTACAAAATCACCAGCAATTCCTGGGAAAACACCGGCGACGGCCAGTCGCTCGCTTATCACGCCAGCGCGGAATTGATGGATATGGAATTCGTGCAGTTTCATCCGACGGGCATGATCTGGCCGCCGAGCGTGATGGGGCTGCTTGTGACCGAGGCCGTGCGCGGCGAAGGCGGCGTGTTGCGCAACAAGGACGGCAAGCGGTTCATGTTCGACGACATTCCGGACAATTACAAATCGCAGACATCCACCGATCCGGAGGAAGGCTGGCGTTACACGCAGGGCGACAAAAGCGCGCGCTGTCCGCCCGAATTGCTGACGCGCGACCACGTCGCCCGCTGCATCAATCGCGAAGTCAGGGCGGGTCGCGGCAGCCCGCACGGCGGCGTGTTTCTCGACATCGCGTGGATCAAGGAAAAAATCCCGAACGCGGCGGAGCACATCAAGAAAAAGCTGCCGAGCATGTATCACCAGTTCAAGCAGCTTGCCGATCTCGACATCACACTGGAGCCGATGGAAGTCGGCCCGACGACGCACTACATCATGGGCGGCATCCGCGTGAACGCGGACACACAGATGTCCAACGTGCCCGGCCTTTTCGCCGCGGGCGAGGCGTCGGCGGGATTGCACGGCGCGAACCGGCTGGGCGGCAATTCGTTGTCCGACCTGATTGTGTTCGGCAAGCGCGCGGGCGAATTCGCGGCAAAATTTGCGAAGGAACACGGCGCCGGGCAAATAAACGACGCGCAAGTCGAGGAAGCCGCGCGCAAGGCGCTGGAACCGTTTGATCGCGGCGCGAAATCTGGCGGCAGCGCCGAGGGACCGTATCAGGTGCAGCACGATTTGCAGGAGATGATGCAAAGCCTTGTTGCCATCGTGCGGCGCGAGGACAAGATGACCCGCGCGCTCGACGGCATCGGGAAACTTTCGGAACGTGCCGGGCGCGTCGCCGTTTATGGCCACCGCGAATACAATCCCGGCTGGCACACGGCGCTCGACCTCAATCATCTGCTCACCGTTTCCGAAGCCATCACGCGCTCGGCAATTGAGCGCAAGGAAAGCCGCGGCGGGCATTTCCGCGAGGATTTTCAAGGCAAGGACGCCGGTTTCGGCAAGGTGAACGTTGTTGTGAAGAAGAATTCCGACGGCACGATGAATGTCCGCCGCGAGACGATTCCCGAAATGCCGGCGGAATTGAAACAGGTCATCGAGGAGATGAAATGATTTGGGTGGAACAGGCCTCCGGCCTGTAGTTTCGGGCGTCGCGCCCGAAACCGTTGGTGAGGTGCGATGCTGGTCTAATATCCGGCTGTGGAGCATCGT
>JBEKRA010000411.1:0-2727 GCA_049519195.1 Verrucomicrobiota bacterium | reverse complement strand
TCCATCGAATCGAGCAATTGCGCCTCCATGTCGCGCGTGGCGATGGTGCCCGTGCGATGAAGGAGCCGGTCCGAGAGCGTCGTCTTGCCGTGGTCAATGTGGGCAATGATGCTGAAATTTCTTATGTGTGCCGCGTCCATCCGTATATTTCAATCGTCGTAATCTTAATCTTGATCCCAATCGTGCTTAACTGCCTTGCAGTTCATGCAGAATCCGAGTGCGGTAGGATACCCGGAAAACTTCCGAAGAAAAGGAAATTTGCAGGACAGGCGGCCGCAACTTGACACTGTTCTTGTAGCGCAGCCGTCCCCGGCTGCGAGTTTCGGCAGCGTCCCGCTGCGAGGCCGCATCGTTGGGTTGGGTTTGCGCGGCGAGACGCCGCCTGAACTCGCCGGCGAGGACGCCCGCGCTACCACTTTGCCGGCAACTCCATGAATAGTTCAAGATGCGACCGGACAGATCCGTCGGAGCGGATTTTTGTTGCCGTCGTCTTGTGGCGGGAGTAGAACTACGCCATGAAGCAATTTTCAGCTGTGTTTATGGCTTGCGCACTGGCGATTCCTGCTGCGGCGCAAGACGCCACCAAGACCAATTCCGCCGCCGCAACCGCTCATGCGCCGGGCCAGACGATTCTGGCATCGGCGGCGACCGTGACCGCGCCGTTGGTGTTCACCAACGATTATATCCACCTGGAATCGGACATGGCCGATGTCGCAGCCGGTGGCAAGGCGGTTTTCCATTTTTCCATCACCAATGCCGGAGACTACCAAATCGAGTCGGTCGTCAGTGCGACCGATGACAGCTCGAATTCGTTCTTTGCCAACATTGACGCCCAGCCGACAGAACCGGATATGATCTGGGACATAGATGTTACGGATGGTTTTGAAAAGCGTTTGGTCAACTGGCGTGGCGACGGGGATGCCAGCAACGGACAGTTTGTTCCCAAAACGTTCAAGCTGGGGATAGGTGACCATACGCTCATCCTCGTAGGTCGTGAACCGGACGCGCGGTTGAAGTCGGTGACGATCTTCCCCGCCCCGCCGGCAAAACCTGCGACCCCTTGAACGCGGCGTTTAGGCCAGGACGGCCTTGTTTGCTTTCAGATATTTTTCAATGGTCTTGATGCCATTGCAGGAATTTGACACGCGCACCGCGTCCGGTCTGCCCAGCTTGTAATGCACGAGCAATTTGCCGACTTCCTGCACGCAGAGATGCGCATCGGCCATGCGCCAGAGCTGGCCGGCCTCCAGAATTTGTGGACGAATCGGACGAACCAATTTTCTTTTCACCATGCTTGATTCTGCACGTTAATCTTCAAATACGCGATACAAATCGCAATTTGATTTTTGGCAATGGAAATTCACCGGGTTGTGGTCATCCCATTCACACGCTTCAGAGGCACACCAGCGGTAGTGAACGCGGCAGGCGCACTACAATAGTTCCGGCGATTTTGTCGTGCCAGCCCTGCTTGTCGTGGTCCCAGGCAATCCACAAGAATCCGAGGAAGAACACAAACACGGACAACGCCGCGGCCAATCCACGAACCAGCGCCGCCAGGAAGTTCACGGGCTGGCCGTCGCAGCGCACGACGTGGAGCTTGAGCACAATCCCGCCAATGGTTGTTCCTTTCCAAGCCCACAAGCCCGCAAAGTAAGCCAGGGCGATAATCAAGAAAACCGGCGGTCCGCTTACAAACAACACCAGGAATCCAAGCGGTCCATGCGCAATCCCGGTGATGATACCCACAACCACGATGTCCAGAAACGCCGCGCCCATGCGCTCCCAAAAACCGGCCTTCGGAAAAGACAACAATTCCTGCAAAGCCGGCGTCGTAACCGTCGCGGCACCCATGGCGGTTTGAATTGGCGTCGCGACCAATGGTGGAGTCCCGGTGATGTTCGCCGCGTCTGGCGTTCCCGCCGTGGCAACACCGGGGTTGACTGTTGGAGCACAGGTCATCGGCGCTGGCGCTGCGGCGGCAAACGCGGCTGCTGATCCGCAAGCCGGCGGGGGGCTGGACCCGGGCGGCGGCGCGGCGGGTTTTTCAGGCATTTCCCGGCGTCGGCCGCTGAACATGGCCAGGACGACTGCGCCCAGCGTCCAAAGCCCGACCATGGTATAGACGATGAAGCCGAGAACCGGCACGAGATAGAGCAGCGTGAGGATGACCCATCCCAGCAGAAAGGCCGCCAGCGGCTTTTGCATCGCCGCGAGGTTGAACTGCCGGCCAATTTGCTGGCCGAAATATTGCAGCAAGGCGATCTTGCCGATCATGCCCGCGCACATCAGAGCGATGACTAGAAATGGAACGACAAAAAGGCCAACGCCCGTGGCCACGAGAATCAGGAAAACGAACGGCACGAGGATTTTGGTCAGCAACCCCATCAATACCGTGGTGACGGGGCGGCGCGTGATTTCGTCCACGCAGGCCTGGATTGGTCGCGGAAACGCGATGGCGATCAAAAGATAAACCACCAGCATGATGCCAGTGATGGCCCAAAGCCAGCCCAACTGTGGGGCAAGCGGACGCAACTTGAACGCGCATTGCTCCAGCCATTCGCCCAGCCACTTGAAGCCCGGCATGCCCACGACCTGTCCATTGACCACCGATCCCTCACCGCGCTCCACCGCGCCGCCCACCGCAACGACATCGCCCCGGGCCCTCGTGTTTGGCCCCATCTGGATGTTGCCCAAGACCGCGACCGTATCGCCGTGAACGACAGCATT
>JBEKRA010000410.1:0-2733 GCA_049519195.1 Verrucomicrobiota bacterium | reverse complement strand
TCCTTGCCGACAATGTCCGCGCTGTAACCGCTGGTGAAAATGACCTTGAGATCCGGCCGGTCTGTCCACAAGGTCTCGGCCAGTTCTCGACCGTTCATGTTGCCCGGCATGATCAAATCGGTGAGCAACAACAGGATTTCGTCCTTGTGCGCGCGCCAAATCTCGACGGCTTCGGCGCCGGTGCCGGCCTGCAGCACCTTGTAACCGTGTTTTTCGAGCACTCGGGCGACAAGTTCGCGCACGGGCTTTTCGTCCTCGGCCAGCAGGACGGTTTCGGAGCCGCCGCGAATGACGATTTGCGCCTCGGGTTTTTTCGTTTCGGTCTGCGCCTCGCCGGCATAAGGGATGTAAATGCGGAACGTGGTGCCCTTGCCTACGGTGCTTTCGACTTCCACCCAGCCCTGATGCTGTTTGATAATGCCATAAACGGTCGCCAGGCCGAGGCCGGTGCCCTTGCCGACATCCTTCGTCGTGAAAAACGGCTCGAAGATGCGCGACAGATTTTCCGGCGGAATGCCGGAGCCGGTGTCGGTTTTGCTGACGCAGACAAACCGCCCCGTGCGCGCTTCCGGATGCCGCTGCACGTGGTTCTCTTTCACGTCCACGATGGCAATGCGGACGGACAACCGGCCGCCGCGCGGCATGGCGTCGCGGGCGTTGACGGACAAATTCAACAGCACCTGCTCCATCATGCCGGCGTCGGCCTCGACGGTCGCGGGCGAACCGCTGTAGTTCAATTGCAACGTCACGTCCTCGCCAAGAATCCGTCCGAGCATGTCGGTCATGTTGCCGACGATTTTGTTCATGTCGAGGCGCTTGGGCTGGATGAGATGGCGGCGGCTGAAGGTGAGCAACTGCCGAGTCAGCCCCGCCGCGCGCTCGGCGGCCTGCACAATTTGGTGCGCGGAACGCGCGCCGCTCTCGTCCAGTTCCGCGATCGCCAGCAGCGAGGCGTGACCGTGAATGACGGTGAGGATGTTGTTGAAATCGTGGGCCACACCACCGGCGAGCTGGCCGATGGCCTCCATCTTTTGCGAATGGCGCAACTGTTCCTCCAGCCGTTTTTGGGCCGTCACGTCGCGAAACAGGCTCAACAGCAGCAGCGGGCGGCCCTGCACCTCGATGAATGAATCGGTGATTTCCAGCGCCACCGCGCGTCCATCGTGCAGCGTGTGTTGTTGCTGCCGTTTCCGGCTGGCAACGCGGCTGGCAAAATGTTCCTGATGATTACGGAACAATTGCTCCTTGTTATCCAACCCGGCGTAAACGACCGTGAACGGCTTGCCTTCCAGTTCCTGCGCCTCCATGCCGGTCATTTTGCAGTAGGCGTCGTTGACGGCGACAATGACGCCGCTCTCATCGGTCAGCCTCATGCCATCCACGGAATTTTCCCAGACGGAGCGGAACAGCATTTCGGAGCTTTGCAGCGCCCCCGCCGCCGTGCGCCGCTCGGTGATGTCGCGGACGTGCAGCAGCAGGGCCGGTTTGTCGTTGAACTCAATGCGCCCGGCGCGCACCTCGACGGGTATGAACCGGCCGTCGGCGGTCAGGCTTTCACCCTCGGCCCACGACAGTTTGCCCGCCGCCAATTTTTGGAAATCAATCCGGGCCGCCTCGCGGCGCGCCGGCGGGATCAGATCGGACAGCGCGTTTTTGCCAATCAACTGGTCGCGCGTCATGCCATGCAGCACGCACGCGGCAAAATTCACGTCCAGCACCGTTCCGTCCAGGTCCTCCACGAAGATGGCGTCTGGTGAATTATCAAAAAGGTCGCGGAAGCGCCGTTGTGTTTCGCGCAAGGCCTGCTCCGCGTGGACGCGTTCGAGCGCGCCGGCGCACTGGTCGGACAGCATCTGGAGCATTTCCAAATCGCGTTCCGAATAGGAGCCGGACCGGTGGTTTTGGATCAAAATCAGTCCGATGACGCGCTCGCCTTTGCGAATGGGCACAAGCATGGTGGCGGCGGAATAGTCATCGGTTTCGGCTCCAGTCAGCAGTTCCGCGCCCTTGCCGATGACGCGCCGGACAAGGGCGTTGGCGCTCTTGGGCTGCGGCGACGGCGGAACTTCCACCCGCCGACCCTCGACCGTCGTGATGTTCAACAGCGAGCTTACCTCGTCACGCCCGGCATCATACAGATCGAGCGCAAAATCAGTCCACCGGAACAGCGCGTCGGCCGCATCGCAAATGATTCTCGCCGCTTCCGCCGCCGTGGTCGCCGCGCTCAAACTTTGGCTCAACCTGGAAAAAATGGCGTTGCGATGCCCCACCCGCCGGCGTTCCGTCACGTCCACCGCCATTGTCAGCGCGGCAAAACGGTCGTTGAAAACCATCGGCGTCCAGACAACCTCCACGTCAACGAAACTGCCGTCTTTCCGCAGTTGCCGCCAGACCAGTCCCTGGCCGGCGGCCTCCTGGATGGTGGTCTTGTGCAGGCGGTCCTCTTCCGGCGGACGGATGTCGGAAATGGTCATCGCCAGAAATTCCTCGCGCGAGTAACCGTAAAGCTGGATGGCCGCCTCGTTGACTTCCAGAAACGCCTGCGTCTCCAGGTCAAACACCCACACCGGATTTGGATTGCTGTGGAATAGCAGGCGGTATTGCCGTTCGCTGTCGCGCAATTCCTCCTCCGCGCGCCAGCGGTCGGTCACGTCGCGGCAATTGGCGACGATGCCGGCGATTTCCGGGTCGGCCAGCCGGTTTTTGCCCACCAGTTCCAGCCGCCGCCATTCG
>JBEKRA010000409.1:0-2736 GCA_049519195.1 Verrucomicrobiota bacterium | reverse complement strand
ATGGCGTCCACCGCGCCGGGAAAATCACACCCGTTTCAACACGCGGACTGGACGGTTACGCCGCCGCCGGGAAAAATGGTTCTGGAAATTCCCGTTGCCGCGGTCATTGCCTCATGCGAACGCGCATTTGCGGAACCAATGTAAGGCGGGCGGGGCGCGGGGAGCGCTGGCGCTCCCGGGTTAATCGCCGAACAATTCAAGCAGTTTTCGCCGCGACCGGGCTGGCCGGTCAGGGTCCATTCCCCGCCGCAGAGCCTGCGCCCACCTGCGCCAATAACGGGATTTTTCACCTGACGACGGGAGGGAATTTTGCTAGGATTCAGGTCATGAAACTTGCCACGACCCTCGAAGAGCAGCGCCAGTGGATGATGCAATGGCGGCGGGCGGCCACGGCGCTTGAGGAGTTCCGGCGGTTTGAACTGCGAACGCTTACCGAGGAGAACGCCTGGCGGCAAATTGAGGCCGTGCTGTCCCTGGCCGGCCATTACCCGCGTCACACGGATGCTTCCGGTTTGGTGGAACAGCAGGCCTGGTTCCGCCGCCTTCATTTGCATGAATGAACTTTTCATTGCCGCCCTGGAACTGCAACATTTTTGCGACCAGCAACAATGGCGGTTTTGTTTCATCGGTGGCGTGGCCGTCCAGCGTTGGGGGGAACCACGTTTCACCGGGGATGCCGACATGACCCTGCTCACCGGCTTCGGGGAGGAACAACGCTTCGCTGTGGCGCTGCTCGAAAATTTCGCGCCGCGCCGGCCGGACGCGCTGGAATTCGCGTTGCGCAATCGCGTGCTCCTGCTCCAGGCGGCCAATCAGATTCCGCTGGATGTGGCGCTGGGCGGCCTGCCGTTCGAGGAAAATTCCATCCGTCGCGCCAGCGCCTTTGGATTTCCCACTGGTCAATTCCTGACCACCTGTTCCGCGGAAGATCTCGTGGTCCACAAGGTTTTTGCCGCGCGCGAAAAAGACTGGCTGGACGTGGATGGCATCCTTGCCCGCCAATGGGGAAAGCTAAACCTTGACCTCGTCCGCGGCGAATTGAAACCGCTGCTCGAATTGCAGGAGAAGCCGGAAAGCATGGCCCGACTGGAACAAAAAATCAGGGAACACTCCCGCCCGTTCACCACCCTCCCCAAGCCGCCGCCGGAACCTTGATCGGCCAAAATGGCCGCCCATTTCCGCCGGCCTCGTTGCCGGCAACGAGGCGCATCGCATTCGCTCCGTGCTCAACCGCGCGGGAAGCGGTTGCGGATGCCAGCGCGGCGCAGATCAGTCGCCAAACAATTTTTTCATCCGCTCGCGCGCGGCGGCTTCGCGCGGGTTGTCTCCGGCTTTCGGCGTCCAGACCCGGCTGGCAAACTCAAAAAACTCGCAGAAGTTGCCGACGTGTTTTTCCAGTTCCGGCTCGGCCCGGCGCTCGCGGCATTGCTGGGCCACGCGCGGGTCGTGGAAAGCGCAGTTCAGGCAGACGCGCAGGTCGGCCCGGCATTTCATGCAGGTTTCGCCGCGACCGGGCTGGCCGTCCAGCGTCCACGGCTCCCCGCAATTATGGCAGTGTCGGGTCATTTACGATTTTGGATTTACGATTTACGATCTGCCATCGCAAAAGATTAACCTCGTAAATCGTAAATCGTAAATCGTAAATTGAGGGCAAACCATCCGGCATGAAAAAGGTTCCGGCTTCACTTCGTTAGCGGCCGTTCATTACATGAAGGCTCACCGGTTCATCTTGCGGTGGCAACCCAGGAGATTGGATATCATGGCGTATATTTTCTCACGGTGCCGTTGGTAATATAAAGTGTCCCCCCTGTTGCGTTGGTAAAAGTTCCAGTAAACAAGGCGCCAGAAAGTGAATCAACGGATATGTTCGTCAACCCGGCTCCATTTCCTACGAAGGCGCCGTTGAAACTGTTCGCGGCGTTATTCAAAGTCAGTGCGCCGGAGTATGTGCCCGACAACCGGGCGCTCGGCAACGTGCCGGATGCGAGCTGGCTGGCATTCAAATTGGTCAGGCCGGCGCCATTGCCAGCGATAAGTTTGCTGAAAGTGTTTGTTCCGGTGAAGGTCTGGTTGGCATTGAGCAACGCCACATTGGCCGAGAGTCGTGCGTCGGCAATCGTGCCACTGGTGATATTACCGGCGTTCAGGCATCTCAAGCCCGCGCCATTACCGGTGAAGCTCGCTTGATACGATGCCGGCGTATTGGACAGCACCGTCAGCGTGTTGTTATTCCGGTTCGCGCTGATCAAATCCACGTTTCCATCACCGTTAACATCCGCCGCCGCAACAGACACAGGCCAATTGCCCACTGTTGGCGCGGATGCGAACACAAAGCCACCGCTACCGTTATTGGTGAGCACCATAAGCGCGTTGGTGTTGTAGATCGCGGTGATCAAATCCAGTTTGCCGTCTCCATTAACGTCCGCTGCCTTAACCGATAAAGGGTTGCCGCTCACCATCATATGGAAGGCATTGCCAAAGTTACCATTTCCAGTGTTGGTTAGCACGTCCAACTCGCCATACAGACCATTTATTGAAGACACGATTAAATCCACCCAGCCATCACCATTGATATCTGCTATAGTCAACGACGGTGAACCACCAAAGTTGCCTGGGTAAGAGGCCAAAGCAAAGCCACCGCTGCCGTTGTTGGTCAACACCGTCAGATTGGGATAATTGAGAGATACGCAGATTAAATCGACCTTGCCGTCCCCGTTTACATCTGCTGCCACCACC
>JBEKRA010000408.1:0-2748 GCA_049519195.1 Verrucomicrobiota bacterium | reverse complement strand
TTTCGTATTGGTTGCAGGAGGTTGAGGTTTGTGTTCGAGATAAAACAGAAAGCCACACAGAAGGATGCCGAAGATGATGGCCGACAACGTGACGTAGAGCGGTTTCATCGGCAGGCTGAAATAAAATTCGACATTGTGTTCGCCCGGCGGGAGACACACGCCGCGCATGATGAAATTGGCGCGGAGCAACGGTGCGGGCTTGCCATCCACAGTCACGCTCCAGTGCTGGTCGTATCTGTCGTTGAGCAGCAGCACGGTGGTCGTGGCGGCCTGCGTGTGCAACTTGATGTCCTTGGGCGAATAGCCAGTAAACTCAACCGAGCCGGCGTTCGTGCTGGTATCCACCGTTGACGGATTAGGCGCCACCGGAGAATCCGCGAGAAGCACGGTCTGCCATGGATCAAATGAGGGCGAAGCCAGTTTGTTCAGGGTGAGAAAATCGTTCGTGCCGACCTGTTGCAAAAATGTCCAGCCGTCAGTGCCTAGATTGGTCACGGTCAAGCCGGTTACGGCGGCCTTGTCGTTCATCGGCACCTGCCAATTGGCATAGAGCTTGGCCCGCGGCAGCGCGCCGGTGAATTCATACAGCGCGCAGCCGCCGTTGGCATTGGTCTCGGCGGTCAATTCCGATTCCGAAAGATACCGGATCTGTTCGATGCCCGGTTTGGACACGAGGTCAAACCGCTGGACGATGCGGAATCGTTGCAGGCTTGGATCGAATTCACTGTTCAAGACACTCAACGTGTCCACGTTGCCCGTCAATGCAATCGTTCCCAAGAAATAACGGATATTGCAAAGCTGCCAGCGCCGCGTCACGAGATACATCGAGTCCCGCGTGCCGCGAGGTTCCAGCGCCTGATAATATTCCCCCAGGTCCGTAGCCATGCGCGGGCGCTGCACGACATCGGACGACTGGATGTTGTAATACGGGAAATGGTGCTGCGCCCATTCGATGCTGTAAACGCCCTGGTTGCCGGCAAAATAATCGTCGTATTGCGGCAGGCGCTGGGCGGCGGCGAACGGCAAAATGGCCACGCGATGTTCGTAGGGTTTGTCGCCCAGCAAATTGATGATGGGGTTCGTAGAATGGTTCAGGTTCGCCGGGTCAATGTCGTATTTTTGCACGTAGTCCCAATATGTGAGCCACGGAAGATTCGCGCGCCCCATGTCCACCAACAACACCGCGCCGAGCAGAAGGCCGCCGAGCCGCGCGCGTTTGCCGGAGAAAATGCCGGCGATGACCAAAGCGACGATGCCAATTGCCAGCGCGAAAAACAGAAGGAACCAGCCGGCCTGCGAAATGCTGAACGCGGCGACTTCATTGGGGTCCCACGGCGCGGACACGAGCTGCAAATAATGGACCAGCGCGGCCTTTTGCGTCGCATAAGCCAGCCAAGCCACCATGCTGGCGGCGAAGGTGATGAGGCAGGCCAAGGTCCACTTGCGGTCGAAGCCGCGGACATTTCGCCACCAGCTTTGCAGTTGCGCGATGGAAGATTTGAAGTTCGCCGCCGGGGTTTCCAGATAACGCCGGCTCAAACCGTGGACGCCATAGGCGAAGACGATCACGAGCGCCCATGAAAATACCAGTAAAAATTTGGTCGGATTTCGAATTAATGAAGCTCCCGGCAACTCATAAAGCAATCGGAATGGATAGCCGCCAAAAAATCCAAATCGTCCAAACGACAGCAGCAAAGAAATGACCAGCAACGCGAACCAAAAGCGGATCATCCACCGTTGGGTTTCTCCGAAGACGGAATTTTGCCGCCGCAACGATTGGGCGATTGCCCATGCCGCCAGCAGCGCGACTAAAATGCCCGCGTAACCGCCGCCGCCGGTTTGACGCATATATCCGTGGGGCGGTGGCGTGCCTTTCGCGCCGTTCGCGAAGAACGAATCCAGTTGTGGATCGCGCCCAACCGCGCCCCAATAAACGCCCCCGCGATACGCGTCCTGAAAAACCTCCATGTTGATCGGCGTGTCCATCTTGTAACCGAACAAACCCGGCACGAACAAACCCAGCGTTTCAATTTTTGGCTCGCTCCATTGCGTGCAAAAGTTCCATTGTCTTGCCTTGGTTTCCGCGTCCTGGGCGGTTCCGGCAACGCCGGTGACGGCGACGCCGAGGAGCGAGACAATGGACTGCCAGGCTATGAATCCAGCGAACACGGCGACGACGGCCACCCGGCCGACACTGCGTCCCACTTTCATCGGGATTGAACCGGATTCATCCGTCAGCGTCTTGCACAACACAAACGCCGCGATGAACAAACTGAAAATCGCGCCGATGTCCGCGCCCTGCATGACGTTGGCTCCGACACACAACCCGGCCAACGCCCAGCGCACCCAGCGGGTCAACCGGGGCGTTTCCGGCGTGTTGGACACGATCACCGCCAATGCAAAATAACTGAAGCCGATGGCGATTTGCTGCGAGGCCACGCCCCAGCACGCGGTGGAGAAAAAGGCCGAATTCAATGCGGCGGCCAGTCCGCCCAGCACTGCGGCCAGTGGTGACAATTTTAATTGCCTGAAAAAAGTCCACGCGCCCAAGCCGAGAATGAACAGGGCGACGGCCGGGAAATATTTTGCGTAGATGACCGACCCTTCAGCGCCCAACGGGCGCAATGTCAGATGCATAAGCGCCGTCACATCCGGCGCGGACGCGCCCGCGTTGCCGCCAATCTCATTCAAGTCGCCCCAAGACCCCGAAAAGGCGCCGGGAACCTGTGTCCAGGCGGCGTTTTGCTG
>JBEKRA010000407.1:0-2750 GCA_049519195.1 Verrucomicrobiota bacterium | reverse complement strand
GATGACGAACGAGCTTGGTTCCGGGTTCGTTGATCCAGGCCTGACCGCCAGCGACACTTGTTCGGGCGTCGCGATTTTGAGCACGAACGGCACGGTCAACATCAATGCCATTGGCACGAACCTGCTGACCTACATTGCCGTGGATGGCAGCGGCAACACGAATTCCGCCACGCGCATCGTCGTGGTCCGCGACACCACGCCGCCGGCCATTTTGTGGAGTTTCACCAACCTCGTGCTCGCTGCGGATTCAAATTGCGTCGCCGCGCTGCCCGATTTAACCGGGACGAATTTCATCCTCGCCACCGATTTGTCCGGACCGCCGACGAATTCGCAAAACCCGGCGAATGGCGCGATTTTGCCGATGGGAACCAACGTCGTCGTCATCACCGTCGCCGATGCCTCCGGCAACACGGCTTGTTCCACCAACACCGTCGTCGTTCAGGATCAGACGCCGCCGGTGATTTTTGGCGGGCCGCAAAGCCAGACAAACTCCATCGGCGCGACGGTGAATTTCAGCGTCGCCGCGACCGCCTGCACGCCGCTCACGTTCCAGTGGTATTCCAACAACGCCGCGCTGCCGGTCTGGACCAACAGCACGCTCACGCTGTCCAACATTATGCCGGCGGCGGCGGGAAATTATTTTGCGGTCGCCAGCGCATCCGGAGGCTCGATCACCAGCGCCGTCGCAACCCTGACGGTGAATTCGACGCCGTTCATCACCGGGATTGCGGCCAATCCCGACGGCAGCTTCACGCTGGAACTGGCCGGGCTGCCCGGCTGCCTCTACATTCTGGAAGCGGCAACCAACCTGTTACCGCTGGCCGACTGGCAGCCGATGGCCACAAATTTGCTGGACACAAACAGCCTCTGGCAATTCACCGACACGCAGGTCATGGACTTCCAGCAACGGTTTTACCGGCTCAAGCTCGCGCAATAATCGGGAGTGCTCCAATTTGGCGCGGAGCGCGGATTGTCCCCAATCCGCAGCGGCTGGACTGTGCGGATATGCTGCGAGTTGGGACAACTCGCGCTCCGCTTGCGAGTCTGAAATTCAAGTCAAGTCACTGCCTGGCAATCCGGCCGCTTGCCCGCCGCGCCAAAAAAAAGCAAAATGGGCGCGTGAGCGAATTTCTCAAGCGTGCCGAAGGCGAAATCAAAAACCGCCGGCTGCTTCTGCGCGGGCGGAAAATTCTCTCGCCCGTCTGTCGCCGGAAATTTCCCGACGGCCACCGGCGGTTGTCCGACGCTTGACGGCTGTTTCCCGATGAACACCGGCGGTGTCCCGACGCCCGCCGCACTTCGCCCGATGGACATCCGCTGTCTCGTTTTGACCACCGGCGGTCGCCCGACGAATACCAGCGGTCGCCCGGTGGCCACCGGCTGTTCCGTTTTGAGCACCGTCAATCTCCCGGCGGGCATCGGCTGTCTCGTTTTGACCACCGGCGATGCCCCGATGGACGCCGTTTATCAGCCGGGCTAAACCAGCTATAGGCCGATATGATTAAAATGTCGCATTTCCCCGTGTTTTTAAGCGCTTTTTAATCTTTGCTTGACAAAAACAGCCATTCTTGCTAGAAAACTGTCAAACAACCGAAAGGCCCAAAATGGAAATCAAGCAACAGTCTCACCTAAAAATGCTCATCACAACCCGCGATGTGCTGGACAACTTCAAAACCCTCTGGGCGGCCATTGTCGCATTTGTGACGGCCCGCGCCGACTTCGGGGCGGCCATCGCCAGCATCCAGCAGCAGGAACTCAAGCAGACCGGCACCACCACCGGCGGCACGCTGGACAAGCACGCCGCCCGCGTGGCCATGTGCGACGCCGCCGCCATCGTGGGCGGGGCCGTGGCCGCCTACGCCGACAAACAGTGCGACCACGAATTGTTCGCCAAGGTGGATTTCAGCGCGCCCGACCTGCTGCACCAGACCGAGCAGGATTGCGCGGCCAACTGCCAGGCCATCCTGGACGCGGCCACCGCCAACATTGCCGCGCTCACCGCCGCCAAGAGCGCCGCGCAAAGCGACTTCGACGACCTGAAGCAGAAGATTGGCGATTTCAACACCGCGCTGACCCGCCCGCGCCAGATACGAACCGACATCAAGGGCGCGACCGACCAGATTCCGGTTTTGATCACGGCGGCGGATCGGATTGTGGAGCGTCAAATTGACCGGCTCATGGAACGGTTCAAGGCGACCAACCCGGATTTCTATTCCGCGTATCAGGTGGCGCGGGTGATCGTGGACGCCGGCGGCGGTTCCGGCACGCCGCCCACGCCGCCCGCGCCGCAGGGCAAATAAGGCGGGCGCGAAAATCCTTGTTAATTTCCGGCAAAAGACATAGAAACCGGACAGTCAGTTTGAAATAAATGTAGAAAACAAAACACAAACCAATTTGCGTAGCTTTGGCTACGGTTCAGTTGCGAAACCGCCAGTTTCATTTTCACAGAACCGACCAAGCGCGCGCCAGTCGGGCGCGGCTTGGCGGACTTCTGTGGAGGGCGCCTGGCGGTGCCTGCAACTGGGGTGCGTTGAGTTTGCGCCCCTTGCGTTTCCGGCTCCGCGATAAATGGGAATATGAAATCAGTAAAAACTTTTCTTATCGGGATATTTGTCACCAGCGGTTTGATTGTTGGCCTGCATCTTCTGCATGCCCAAGAGGCGGCGATGCCAGTGCGAGCCGACGCGATTTCGGCGGTGGATTGGCGTTCGGCGTCGGATTTGCAAGTGATGTTGCAGGCGGTGGAAATG
>JBEKRA010000406.1:0-2760 GCA_049519195.1 Verrucomicrobiota bacterium | reverse complement strand
TCGGCGTGCAACCAGGTGGCGGTGAAGAGTCGCCACCATTCGCCGTGCGTCAGGGCGGCGTTATCCATCATGCCCAACGGCCGCAAATCGGCGCGGGCTTCGCTCAAGACGTAGAAGGCCACGATCAGCAACACCCAGGCGGCGCTGCTCCAGTCGAAAAACAGGCCGGGTTGAAAGATGGGGCGGCGCCAGCGCCAGTGCCGGTTTTCCAGGCGGTATTGGCGGATGTGAGCGAGTGCGGCCGCGTGGTCCTCCGCCGAAACGGCCAGCGTCCAGCCGGTCGCTTCGTCGCGGTCAATGACATGCCCGATGCCCTGGCTGGCCAGGACGAGGCTCCAATCCATCGCCTGCCGGCGATTGCGGGCGGGGATCAGGACGTCGAGGGGCGGCGGTTGCACGGGGGCATGGTGGGGAAAAAGCGGAAATGCGGAAAGAGGAAATGGGCTGCATGACCACGGACAACGGAACCGGAGGGCGGGAACATTCAACATTCAACATTCAACGCCCAACAACCAACCAGCGGAAAAGCTGAAATGCGGAAATGCAGTCTGCTTCGTGCAACAACCCGGCTCATTCCTTGGCGCGCGTGAGTTTCCAGTCCTTCGTCCAGATCCGGTCGTCCGTGGTCGGGTCGTAATTCGGGTCGTCGGAAAAAAGCTTTTCGCCGCCCGATGTTTCCCAGCGATACCGATAGTCGGATGTGTCGGTCTCCACTTCGCGGGTGAACGGATTGACATAATCCTGCTGGCCGGTCAAGGTCAGGTAACTGTCGTGCTGGATGCGTTCGTTGGTCTGGGCGCGGCTGCTCCAAATGTCGTGGTCCATCTGCTGGAGGTCCCGCTGGACTTTCAGGATTTGTTGGTCGCGCTGCTGCTGTTGCTGCTGCTGCTCCAAAGACATTTGCGCCCGCTGTTCCGACGCGCGCATTTCCTGTTTCAGCCAGTCAATGTTCAGCCGGATCGAGCGCATCACGGTTTCCAGGATGGGTTGCCAGGCCCTGGCCTCCGCCAGCGGCGCGCGCATCAGCATGGACTGGTCGTTGGCCCAGATGCCCGCCAGCGTCCGATTGTCCGACAGCACGGCCCAGTCGGCTTCCTTGTAGCGCACGCCGTCCTCGGTGTATTCCACAACCATCGCTCCCGCCGCATAGTTGATGCGCCCGCCCACGGCCGCCAGTTCGGCATTGGCCGCTTGATTCACCTTGGCGAACACGGCGGCCAATTCCGGCAGCTCCTTACGCTCCGTCACCTTGACTTCCTGCGCGTGCGGGTGAACGGACCGGAACATCTCGTCCAGAAAACCCTGAACCGCCGGCATTGGTTTAACCTGCATTCCTTGATAGTGGCTGCCGGGTTGAAACATGGCCGCCAGCATGGTCAGGCTTGGGCTGACCGAGAAGTCCATGTAATTGTAGGTTGGCAAAGACCTGAACATCACCGTGCCGGCATCGTCCTTCTTCACCGTCAGGTCGCACTTGGCCACAAAGGAATTGCCCCATCCTCCAACCTGCATCGGATTGATGCGGAACAAATTGATTTCCGTCTTCCAATCGCGCGGCGCCAGAATTGTAAAGGCGTTCTCCTTGGGTTCAGCAACCCGCCGGAAGGCAACGGTGTGCGGTCTGACGGCGGAGGCGGCAACCACGTTTGTCCGATCAGCCGCGCCCGCGCCAATCGTCCCAAGGCAGGCCATCAGTGCCAACTGTAGCAGGGCAAGGTTGAGGCGGAACATTGGTTTCCTTCGTTCTGTTTCGCCGGTTGAAAAGAATTGTCTGTTGGACGATTTCATTTTTTACCTTGGTCGAATCCGGCGTCATTATTTGGAGGCGGCGGGCGGAGTGTCAACCAAAAGCCGGGCAAACGCCAACAAGGATGGTGTCGGGTCTGAAAAAAGTTCTGCGACAGGTGAACAGGCGTGTTGCTGTTCACACAATTTAGTTGCCGCCGGTTGTCCGGCTTTCAGGCTGGTCGGCAAGACTGGCTTCGCACTCGCCGAGATGCCGGTTAATGCCCTCAAGCCAAAAGGCGTATTTGGGATTGTTCGCATATTCAGGCAGAGCGGTGAAGTTTGGCCCGACTTCAAGGTGACTTTCATAGACAGCCTGCAGATGCTTCCGTGCTGCTTCCACTTCTTCCTCCACCATTCCTTTAAGGTATCGCCTCCGCATGGTGGACCCTTGGACGGGAATCCGCGACTGGAATTGCGTTTCCCGAACTTCCAACGCCTGCAATGCTTGTTCCAAATTCATATCGCTCGAATGATGGGTTGGCTGCAAATTCCGCGGCCTCTCTCGTTTCTCAATTGCGAATTGCGACTGTATTTCACAGTCAAGTTTCTGTCCAGAAATAATTCCAGACTGGAGGGCGCGAGAACGCGGCATTTGAACGGAATCATGAACCCCATCCTCTCCCAAAAAACCTTTGCTTTCAGGCAACGTGTTGCAAAACTTGTTCCGATCGTGGCGAATAGTGTAACGGGAGAGCCGTCAACCGCTTATCCTGCCGTCAGGCAGTCTTTCCAAGCGCATTAAACACGCCGCGGTCGGCAGGCTCCGCAGGGGCGGAGGGAAAACACGCCGCAGGCAGGCTCATCGAAACCATTGACTTATTTTTGCACGGGGTTTATGTCAAACACCATGCCTGCAGGAAACAGACAAAAAGAAATCGCCGGGATTGCCCTGATCGCGTTGCTGCTGCCTTTCTGCGGGTGTGATTCAAACCTGACATCATCGCGCCCGGAGCAGCGCGTCCAATCGGCGGA
>JBEKRA010000405.1:0-2767 GCA_049519195.1 Verrucomicrobiota bacterium | reverse complement strand
GTAAAATCAAATCAAACGCCCCGCCACGCGGAGACGAAAACGAATCATAGCATGGAATGACGCGGCATGGAAAGCAAGCACTGCTTCGGGTAGTGTCCTAATTTGGTTTTTTACGAAGCTGAATCAAAGTCGTAATGAAAGCCGTAAATGAAACAATTAGTATAAGCTTGTAAGTGTCCTCATACTCATTAGGCACAACGGAAAATATGTTTGCGGCGGCACATATTAAAGACAGTGTTCCGCTGACAATTAGGATTATTTTTTGTCTTCGGCCCATTTTTTCTCCTTTACGTCTTTGACGATTTGAACCCGCACGGCAGTTTCGGCGGAAACAACGGCTGGGATTTCCAGCACGTCAATCATAATATCATTTGGCTCCTTCCACCGGAATTACATTTCGCTTCGCCATAATCGCTTCGACAATTTTCTTTGCCAGCGCGGGCTTTTCAACCATCGCCTTTTGCGCGGCGTCCTTGCCCTGACCGATGAGTTCGCCCTCGAATTGCAGCCATGCGCCTTTTTTGTCCACGACGCCGTGCGCGATCCCAACTTCAAGGATGCTGCCTTCCTTGTTGATGCCGTGGTTGTAAATGATGTCGAATTCGGCCTCGGCAAACGGCGGGGCGACCTTGTTTTTCACCACCTTCACGCGGACGTGGTTGCCGGTGGCATTGCCCGCGTCGTCCTTGAGCGTGTCCTTGCGGCGGATGTCGAGCCGGACGCTCGCGTAAAATTTCAGCGCCTTGCCGCCGGGCGTGGTTTCGGGATTGCCGAACATCACGCCGACTTTTTCGCGCAACTGGTTCGTGAAAATGCAGGTCGTCTTGGACTTGCCCAAAATCGCCGTGAGTTTGCGAAGCGCCTGGCTCATCAATCGCGCCTGCATGCCCATCGTGGCCATGCCCATCTCGCCTTCGAGTTCCGCCTTCGGCACCAGCGCGGCAACGGAGTCAATGACGACGACATCCAGCGCGTTGGAGCGGGCGAGCGTTTCGCAAATAGTCAGCGCCTCCTCGCCGGAATCCGGCTGCGAGACGAGCAGGTCGTCCAAATTCACGCCGAGTTTTTTCGCGTAACCGGGATCCAGCGCGTGCTCGGCGTCAATGAACGCCGCCAGTCCGCCGGTCTTTTGCGCGTTGGCTATGACGTGGAGCATGAGCGTCGTTTTGCCGGACGATTCCGGCCCGAAAATCTCGATGACGCGGCCACGCGGAATTCCGCCGACGCCAAGCGCGAGGTCCAGCGCGAGCGAGCCGGTCGGAATCACCTCGATTTTGACCAGCGCCCGGGCATCGCCCAGGCGCATGATGCTGCCCTCGCCGTAACTTTTGGTGATGGAGGAGATGGCGGCTTCGAGTTCGCGGGCGTGTGACGCGGCAGTTTTGGCGTCCTTGGTTTCAGCGGCGTTTTTTTCGGCAATTTTCGGCGGCATAAATTTTGAAGTTGATTGTTGAACTTTCGGGAAGTGACGTTAATGAATCGGCGCGGAATAGTCAAATGCCGGATGGCGCTGAATTATGGTTGGTTGTCAGATGATTGACCTGTGCCGCCCTTTTTGATAGCGTCCACCTGTCTGTGCCATGAACACCGCGCTGAACCAGCATGTGCTTGTGTTGAACCGGTTGTGGCAGGCGGTCAACGTCTGCACCGCCCGCCGCGCGCTCACGCTGCTCTTTCAAGGCCAGGCGCAGGTGGTTCTGAACGACAGCGACGGCTCGTTCCGCACCTTCAATTTTGAGGAATGGCAGGATCTTTCCGGGGACGCACCGCAGGAGGAATCCGTCCGGACCATTTCCTTCCGCATCCGTGTGCCGCGCATCATCCTGCTGCTCATTTACGACCGCCTGCCCAAGAAGGAGGTCAAGTTCACGCGGCACAACATTTTTGAGCGTGACAAAAACACCTGCCAATACTGCGGGCGCGTGTTCGACCGCAAGGATTTGAACCTGGACCACGTCATCCCGCGCGACCGCGGCGGCCCGACGACGTGGGAAAACATCGTCTGCTCCTGCGTCGAGTGCAACACGCAGAAGGCCAACCGCACGCCGTCGGAGGCCGGCCTGAACCTCATCCGCAAGCCCAAGCGGCCCAAATGGCGGCCGTTCGTCCAAATCAACTTCAGCCTGCACCGGCACGACAGTTGGAAACACTTCGTTGACCTCGCCTACTGGAACGTCGAGCTGGGCGAGGACGTTGAATAGTTGAGGGGTGAGAGTTGATGGTGTAAATAATTCCGTCACTCAACATTCAACCCCCAACCCTCAACCACCGCGCAACTTCTGTTTGCCACCGGTGTTTCAAACGGTATATTGAAACCATGAAGCGTCTTGGCAAAATCGCGGTCTGCCTCGCGGGGGGTTTGGCGTTGAACGCCGGCCTGCGCGCGGCCGACCCGGCTTCGCCAAACAGTCCGTCCAGTCCGTCGCCGGACAATCCTTACGCGGCGATTGCGGTCCGGAACATTTTCGGCCTGATCCCGCCGCCACCACCAGAAGACCCCGCCAAGGCTGCGGAAAAAAACCTGCCCAAAATCACTCCCACCGGCATCATGGGTGTCTTCGGCAATTGGCAGGTGCTGTTCAAGGTCGCCTCCACCGCCGCCAAGCCGGGCCAACCGGCCAAGGATGATTATTACATCTTGAGCGAAGGCCAGCGACAGGACAACATCGAGGTCATAAAAATTGACGAAAAGGGAAGCATCGTGACCTTCAACAACCACGGCACCACGCAGGAACTGCCCCTTGCCAACGCGCCCGCCTCCGGCGGC
>JBEKRA010000404.1:0-2769 GCA_049519195.1 Verrucomicrobiota bacterium | reverse complement strand
GCCGGGGCGGACTTGATGTGTTATATGGGCCACGCGCTCACCGCCCAGTTCGGCGCCGGCTCGCCCGGTTACCTGGCCATTTCCGATCTGGCCTCGTTGAGCAATTCCACCCGGCTTCCATTCATCGTGGGCATCTCCTGTCTGGCCGGGAGCTTTGCGACGCCGGGAAGCGACTGTTTTAGCAAAGCATTTGTCTCCGCGAGCAGTTCGGGCGCGATCGCGGTCCTGGCGGCGTCGAGCTATTCTCTTGATTACGATGAGGTGAACTTGAACTCGTCGCTCATGACCAGCCTTGCCGACGGCTCAACCGGACGGCTCGGTGATTTTGTTCGCGGCGCGATGGCGGACTACAACCAGACGCCGCGTTTTACCCCCTCGGGCATGTTCAACCTCATGGGCGACCCGGCGCTGCAACTGTTCTCAACTCCCCGATCGAGCATTGCAGGCAGCGTGAAACTGGACCCGGACGGCGACGGGGTGGCCGATTCCTGGGACACCAACTCAATTGCGCCGGTGGAGATCAAGGTCTATACGAACGGCATCACCCTTGTCGCGACGGTGACCGACAATTCAGACGGGAGCTTCAGCGTGTCGAGCCTGCTGCCGGGGAACTACACCGTGGTGCAGACGGTGCCCCCGGGTTATCAGGCGACAACACCAACCACCGTAAGCGTGACGCTGACCAGCGGCTCGACGAACACGGCCAATTACCTCGACGCGCCCACCTTCAGCATCGGCAACCGGGTGTTTGCAGACAATGGCGCGGGCGGCGGCACGGCCAACAACGGCGTCCAGGATGGCGCCGAACCGGGCATCGCGAACGTGGTGATGAAGCTCTACGCGGCGGACGGAGCGGGCAAACCCACGGGCAGTGTGTTAAGCACGATGAACACCGATGCCAGCGGGTATTACCGCTTCGACGGTTTGCTTGCCGGAACCTATGTGGTGGTGGTGGACGTGTTTGGTTCGGGCGCGGCGCTCAACGGCATGATCACCAGCACGGGCTGGAACACGAATCTGACGGTCGCGGGCGACTTGCGCGATCACGGCAGAGACACGACGCCGGGCGGCGGGTTGGTCCTGCCGGGCGGGATTGCGAGTGTGCCGGTCCAGGTGGGCACTGGTTTGCAGCCCGCCAATGAGGCCACCTCCGATTCAGGCGCGGGAGCCAACGGCCCGGCTGGCGATGCCGGCGACAACCTTGTGGTGGACTTCGGCTTCCATACCCCGCCGCCAACGGCCGCAGTGATGGCGTGGCTGGGGGCCTATGTGGATCAAGGCCGGGTCTGGGTGACGTGGAAGACGCTCTCCGAAGACAAGTTGCTCTACTTTGGTGTCTGGCGTTCAGCGACATCGTCGGACGAGACAACCGATGTGACGCCAGGATGGGTTGACGCCCTCGGTGGGCAGGATACGGGAAATCACTACGAAGTGCAGGACGGGACGGCGAAGCTGCCCGGCAAATACACGTATCACCTGGTGGGCTGGTATGATGACGGAACCACACAGGAATTGGCGCAGGTGACCGTGAACTTGACGGCGAACACCATGGCGGCGAACACCAGTGTGGACGTGATCCGCATCACCAGCCTGCAACGCCAGACCAATGGCATGTTGGTGCAGTGGATTGGCGGTCAGCCGCCCTATACACTGGAATTCAGCCGTCAGTTTGGCCCCGGCGCGACTTGGACGCCGGTTGGCCCCGCGCAACCGGGCGAAACAGAGGCCGTGGTTCCGGTGGAGGACGCCAATGGATTCTTCCGCGTAAAAGGCGGCGAGTAACAGCCTTGAGCTCCAACTAAATTTCATCTCCTTCACACTCCCAATAAACCAGTTGGTTGCTGACATTGGACGTGGTGACCGAAACGGTGGATGTGGCGTTGGTGGTTTTCGGGATGCTGTTTGTAACCATCATCGTGGTGAGGCGCCAGGCCGGAAAACTGGCCGGCAACCGCCCGGTGTAGATTCCCGTGCTGGACTCGCGCGCAAGCTTTCCGTTGCCTCACAAGGTCCGCCGTAATTTTCCCTCTCCGTGCGACGGAAAATCGCTTCGCGCGGGTGATTTGCCGGTCTGTGCGGGCAATTTCCATTTCCGTGCGCCGATTTCCCGATCTGTGCGGACGTTTTCCGGTTCGTGCGGCCATTTTTCAATCCGTGCGGGTGATCTCCCGTTCCATGCGGGCCAACTTCCCATACGTGCGGCGATTTTCCCATCTGTGCGGCCACTTTTCGGTTTGTGCGGGCAAAACGCCTCGTTTTTCACTGGTTTTGGCAAAAATCCCAAAGGGATTTCATCATTCAGCCCGGCGTTGGCTGATGCAATCGGACTACGCCGGATAACCCAGACAAAATGACCATCAACCCGGAACGGGTTGAATCAAATCGGTCGCGGACGGCGATGCCAGCGCCGTCAGGCGCGACATATTTGTAGTTTCGGGTTTGATTGAAATCAAAAGCTCCGCAGGAGCGACATTGTCATTTCAACGGTGGGGCGAGCGTCCCCGCGAGCCAACAATTGTGGCGCAGCTTCGGCTCGTCAGTAGCCTCGCCCCACCGAATATGCCGCTCCTGACGGAGCTTGGAAATGTTTTGGGGATGCGAGGCTACAAAGATGTCGCCCCTGACGGGGCTGGGAACCGCGCCGGTTGCGCCGGGACGCCGGGCGGACAGGGTGATTTTTCTCGACAAAATATTTGGTGGGCGCAAAGTCTAAATCACAACTTTTATGAAAACGCTTCTCTTTTGCATCCTTGGCGTTTTGGCAGTTAC